>NZ_JAKRMZ010000026.1:0-40235 GCF_022345915.1 Corynebacterium sp. ACRQP
CTTGGGCGAGGTAGGTCTTGCCGACTGAGGATTTGCCCAAGATGACAATGTTTTGGCCCAGGTGGCACCATTGTCCGTGAGCGAGTCGGCTGACTTGTTCTGGGTTGATGTTGCGGTCAGGCGCGTAGACGACGTCTTCGAGGCAGGCATCGGGGTTTGGCGATCGTGATGCCTTGAGCAGTTTGTTGATGCGGCGTTCGCGTCTGGCCGCGACTTCTTTATCGAGTGCGTAGAGCACCTTTTGGGAGAAGGTCCACGTATCGAAGGTTGGGTCGTTGGCGATGTCGATGACGCTTTTGCCGAAGGCTGTCATGCGCATTGCTGTGAAGTCCGCGAGGACGGATTCGTCGAGGAAACGCTCTTGAGGCGGGGTCGGTGGGGTCATGGCGTTGTGGTTCCTTTCTTGATGAGGTTGTCCAGACTGAACTGTGCTGCACCACCGAGGTAGGCGCCGCTGGTGTCGCGTGTTGCAGCAGCGGGTGCGTGGGCCCGATGCCCAGGTGTGGCCGGTGCCGGCTGGTCGAAGCCGTGTGGTCGGGTTGCGGCTTCTTTGCGTACGGCGGCCATCATGTTTTTGACCGCGGTGTAGGACACCGCCCGGCGGGTCCCGTCGGAGGAGAGCAGGCGCTTACATGCTTCTTCCAACACGAGCTTGTTGGCGTGTTTGCCCATTGACAGCACGTTCCTGCACGATTGGTACGCCTGGGCCGGGATTGCTTTCGCCGTGATCATTTCCTCGATGACTGCGCGTGTCGCCGGCCCGATCTTTTGGGCTTCGCGCAGGAAGTAATCGCTCGTCCACAGTCCCTGGGTGTGATCCATGTTCGCCGGTATGTGGTCGGCATCGGTGACATACGCCCCGCGGGTGTGGGCAAGCGTGTGGGTTGTAACGGCACGGCCACCATCGAAGACCGTGAGCACTTGCCCGGTGATGCGCACATCGACAGTGCGGCCAACGAGCTGGTGCGGCACGGAGTACCGCACGCTAGCTACGGTGATGTGGAAATCCGGGGCGATCTTGGCGCGTTTCCACTCGGTGCGCTGCCACGGGGTATCGGGAAGCGCTGTCAACAGGTGCCTTTCATGCGCATCGAAAATGTCTTTGCGGCTTGACTGCTGGTGACGAAACGGTACCGCCTGGTTGATCTGGTCAACCAGCTGCTGAATGCGCGAGTTGAGCTCGTCAAGGTCGACGCACTGGTGGCCATCGAGTGCGTGGATGACCTTGTGGGTGACGATCTTGACTGCGGCTTCGACATTGGCTTTGTCTTTCGGCCGTCTCGACCTCGTGGGCAGTGCTGCGGTGTTGTAATGCTCCAAAAACTGCTCGTAGGTGTCATTGACCTTGCGGTTTCGATCCGCCGCGCTGATCGCGTTCGACGCAGTCGAGGCATTATCCGGCACCACAACCTCAGGCACGCCCCCGAAGTAGGCGAACGCGTGGTGGTGGGCATCAAGCCAGGAATGCTGGCGCTCATCCGGACATGCGAGGGCAAAAATCATCCCTGAATACGGCATTGAGGCAACAAACACGCTGACCTTCACCCCCGGTGCGCCATAAGGGTCGAACAGGCGCATCTTGGTGCCTGCCCAATCCACCTGCATGGTGTGCCCCGGTGTATGGGTGATGCGTGCGGTCAAACCGGCCGCATCGACATGAGACGCCACCAACTGGCGGAACCGGTCGTAGCTGTAATGGAGCTGGCCGGGTAAAGCAGGTGTGGTGGTGTAGCGTGCCCACAGCACTTGCAGTGTCTGCTTGTTACGCCCCGTGCGGGCTTTGACCACCGCATCAAAATCGATAGGGACGAATTCGCCCTGGCCGGTGCTGCGCCCATCGACGAATAACTCGTCGAGCTCATCATCCGTCAACGCCAAAACCTGGTCGACGGTGCGAATCCCAAGGGATCGAAGCACCTGATTCGACCGGGAAATCGCGCGGTGCGAGCACCCGAGCTGTTGTTCAATCTGGCGGTACGAACGCTGCTGCACAAGCAGCTTCATCACCGCCCGGTAATCCGTCATCAGCGGACTCCTTCCGGTAACCGGCTACACCCCTGTGGTGCAACCACCCGAAAGCATCACCCGCCACCGCAAACCCCGCTACCGGATACCCACTAAACCGCTACCCGAAAGTCACCACACCGCTACCAACTAGCCGGTCGCAACATCCGAGCAGCCTTATCTATTCCGTCCGCTGAAGCTCTCTGCGTTGGGGTTAACAAAGGGCGCTTAAGTGGCGATCAAAGCGCAATTTCGGAAGCGCTGACGCTCCTGCTGGAGAGAGTTCAGTTGAACTGCCAAAAGCATGGAACTTCCGGGCTCGTATTGATGGACGAAGAGCGAAAGGAAGACAAAGCCCTTCGCGAAAGTTTGCGTCAGGGCTCACCATTTTTTCAATATGACCGAATCGCCGACACCATCGCATTTATGCCGTCTGAGGAAAGTATTGGCATCCAGATAGCAGACCTCGTGGCCGGTGGATTTTCAAGGCATATAAACCACGGCGACCCAGGGTATCTAAGAACATTTGCAAGGTCTGCGGACGGATACCCGCACTCGGTCATCGGAAGAGGCCTCAAGGTTCTCAGCAACCTGGACACTGTCCAAATGCCTGCAGCACGCACTGCACCATGGACTACCCAAGACCGAGAAGTTCACGGCTGGGAAATGCAGTTCACACAGAAACAAAAGCTGGAGTGGAAAAGCGATGGAACTCCAAACCTCATTTTCCCGTTCGACACTGACAGTCGATAAAGGGAAAGAGACCGAGTGCATTGCTGCAACGGGGTACGTAGCGCCCCTCTCGGTCTATCTCGAATGATAATGATTGGGTGGGTGTGAGGTCAAGGCCCAGCGCATGCGGCCTTCCGACGACGAGGAGGCCTACAACGCTCTCTTCTCCGACCTCGTCGCGCTCGAGCAGGCCCGCCGTGACCTCAATGACCGCGCCTTCCGCGGCAACCGGTAGGGGCGCGGGTATACCGAAATTGGAATGTGGCAAATATTTGCCACATTCCAAAAACACAACATCCGTGGGCGAGTGGTGCCGGACGAAAAGTTGGGTGGGCCATTCGGAAGGAGCTTGCCCACATGAGGAAACCGGTTACCTACAACCGGCTACCATGCAGAAAAACCGCTGGTAGCCGGTTGTAAGTAACCGGTTTGCGTGGTGGCGGCGGCAGGTCGGGCGAACCCCCGGAGCCGGGTCACTCATTGGCCTCACGCTGCGGAGTGCTGTTTGAGAATCTGCCCGACTCGGCCGTAGCTGATGCCCAGAAGGTAGGCGATGTCACGGTAGTTGTAACCGCGTTCAGAGAGTTCTTTCGCGTGCTGGGCGATTTTCCCCAGTTGATCGTGTTCTCGCCGACGAAGCTCTTCGAGCTCGTCTCGTGCCGAAAGCGCCGCCTTTTCCGCTTCGCCACCGATGGCGAGTTCGATCTGGGCGGACTCTGCATCGTGGGTCAGCTCGGGAAAAAGTCCAAGGGCGTCTTTGAATTCGTCTTCAATCTGATCAAGGCGACGCGCTTGGACAATGACACCAGGGTCTTGATCGAGTTGGCCGACCCACCAGCCGGAGTCACGTTCGACAGTCGCGGTAAAACAGTTCATCGTTCTTTCAGTCCAATCTGCTTATAAATCTTTTGGGCGGCGAGATCGGGAATTTCTCGATGCCTGGGAACGGTCGTGTAGCGATCACCGACCCATATGCCCGCCACTGACCACCAAAAACAAAACCCGGCGAATTCAGGTTTTCCCTGAGCTCGCCGGATCGCACATATTCCCCTTACTCGGAGCGGCGGGCGAACTCGCGCAGTGCCCACTCGACGGCGTCCAACTGCAGCGACGAATCGTAAGCGTCGCGCGCCAAAGCCAGCGCGGCCAGGTACTCGCCGTACTCCTCGGCGGTCCAGTCAGCGTCAGAAGACAGCCCGGCCAAACGAGCGCGGTTGGAGCAAATGATCACCGGCTTCGAAGCCTCACCCGACTCCTGCTCCCCGGCTAGGAAGTACGCCACGGCGGACGCGAACTTCGGCGGCAGGCCAGTCGCGACCAAAGCGCCGTAAGCGTCAACGGCACCCACACCGTCAAGCTTCCGAACCGCCGCCAAGAGCTGAGACGCCTTCCCCTTGTTCCGCAGGAACGCCTGCATCTGCATCACCTGGTTGGACTGGCCGGCAACGTAGGCAAAGCAGGCGCCCAGGAAGTCGATGATCTGCTCGCGCGCAAAACCGGACTCACGCACGTCCGCGCCGAACGCGAATACTTCGGAGCGGGTGATGGAGGCGGTGGCGTCGTCGCGGAAGGGCGGCACGCGGCGCAGGTGGTGCGGCCAGCCGGTTTTCCAGCGGATGGGGGAGAAGGTCACGGAATCGCCCAGCGCGTCCTGCGCGGTGGGCTTGACGGTCTCGAGGGCTTCAGCAATCTGAGTCATGCGCTCCATCTTAGAGCCCTTAGACTTGCCCAACATGACCGCAACCGTCCTGCTTCTCGACCCCCGCTGGCCCTCCCTCATCCCCCTGAACCTCGCCGGCCGCATCCAAGGCGATGTCGCCTTCACGCCTGAGGTGCCTGTCGACGTCCGCTGGGCCCTCAACGTCGAAGGCGGCACGGACAGCTGGCTGATTTCCACGGAGCCGGACGACCCGGAGGTCCTGCGCTGGCAGCAGGAGGGCGCCGCAACAGAAAAAGTCGATAGCCTCGACGACCCGGTATTCCAGGCCACCCGCACCATGCACGCCGCGCGCCGCCGCGGCGAGTGGGAGCAGGCGATGACGCACGAAAGCCTCCTGCCGTTTCTTCGGGAGGAGGCTGAGGAGGTCGCGCAGGCAATCGAGCACCAATTGCCTATCGACGACCTAAAGTCCGAACTGTCCGACCTGCTGCTCCAAATCCTGTTCCACGCTGAAATCGCGCAGGAGTCCGGCGCGTTTGATTTCGGCGACGTGGCCGACGCGTTTGTGCAGAAGATGCGCCGCCGCGCGCCCTATCTTTTCGACGGCTCAACCGGCCCCGTGGACAAGGCCACCCAGGACCGGTTGTGGGAGGAAGGCAAGGCCGCCGAGAAGCGCTAGCCGCGGAGCTGAATTAGCGCAGCGCGCCGATGTAGTTGCGGATCTCCGGCAGGTTGGCCTGGGAGGACATCTGGGAGCTCATCTCGAAGAACTTGTCCATCGGGGTGGCCGGGTCGGGTTTGACGATGCCGCACTCCAAAGCGCGGTCCGCAAGCGCGCCGACCGTGGACGCGGACACGAGGCGCAGCGTGGCGTCTGTGCCCACGACGTTGTTCACGTTGGAAACCAGCTGGGAGCGGGTGGTGTCGGGTCCGACCATCTTGGTGGAGGTCAGGCCGACGCGCAGGGCGTCGCAGTTGGCGGTGGCGATGTTGCCGTTGAGCAGCTTGATCAGCTCGAGCGACTGCGTCTGAGCCTGGGCGGTGGAGGGGGAGGCGATGGCGGCTGCGGCCATCAGGCCAGCGGCGGCAAGGGTTGCGATACGGCGCATTGTGAGGGGGTCCTTTCGGGGAAGAAACAAGGTCACGGAGAATCATACATGTTAAACAAGTGACAGGTGTGACGGAAGTGATGTGCCACCGGCGCGTTCACCATTCGCAAGGCCCCGCGCGGTACACTCTCCGGTCATGTCAGCAGCCAGGCGAGTAGCGCGCGGGTGCGGCTGCGCGGGTGTCCTCGTCGCGGCCGCCGCGGTGGTGATGGTGGTCGCGCTGGTGGCGTGGCTCATCGCCGCGTTTTCCACCCCAGAGCGCCACGAGCCGCTGCAGCCGGTGCCCACCACGATGCCGCCACCGGCCGCCGAGGCGCCCCCGCCTATCGACGTCCACGGCCCCGGCCGCACCTCCGACCTGCTCTTTGACTGGTCGCAGGACATCGGCAACGCCACCAACGTCCCCGGCCAGGCCATCCGCGCCTACGCTAACGCCGCCCTGATCGCCAAAGAGTCCTGGCCGGCCTGCAACCTGCAGTGGAACACGCTCGCCGGCATCGGCTGGGTGGAAACGCGCCACGGCACGTACACGGGCCACTTCAACAACTCCCAGCTAAACCAGGACGGCTACCCGGAGCCGCCGATCATTGGCCCGAAGCTCGACGGCGACGGCTTCGCCCACGTCACCGACACCGACCAAGGCGCCTTCGACAACGACACCGAGTTCGACCGCGCCGTGGGTCCGATGCAGTTCATCCCCGAGTCGTGGGCGCGCTACGGTCGCGACGCCAACGGCGACGGCTACCCGGACCCGCAGCAGATCGACGACGCCGCCCTCGGCGCCGCCAACCTTTTGTGCAACTCCGGCGGCGCCACGCGCGACTTGGCCACGGAGGAGGGCTGGCGCCAGGCGATTTTCGCCTACAACCAGTCCGACGACTACGTGGCCAGAGTCCGCGACGCCGCCGCGAACTACTCCATGAACCAGCCGGCACACCGCTAGCCAAACCCGGGCTAAGCTGGTACGCGGTAAGACAGCACTCGACCCACGCAAGGAGTCACCATGGCCGACATCATGCACATCTTCGCCCGCGAGATTCTGGATTCCCGCGGCAACCCGACTGTGGAGGTGGAGGCGCTGCTCGCGGACGGCTCCCACGGCCGCGCTGGCGTGCCGTCCGGCGCGTCCACGGGCGAGCACGAGGCGCACGAGCTTCGCGACGGCGACGAGCGCTACGCCGGCAAGGGTGTGCTGAAGGCTGTCGAGAACGTCAACGAGACCATTGCGGACGAGTTGGCGGGGATTGAGGCGGACGACCAGCGGATCGTCGATAAGCTTATGCTCGAGCTCGACGGCACCGACAACAAGAAGAAGCTGGGCGCGAACGCCCTTTTGGGCGTGTCCATGGCTGTGGCGAAGGCCGCGGCGGATTCGGCTGCGCTGCCGCTGTACCGCTACATCGGCGGCCCGAACGCGCACGTGCTGCCGGTGCCGATGATGAACATCCTCAACGGCGGCGCGCACGCGGATTCGGGCGTGGACGTCCAGGAGTTCATGATCGCCCCGATCGGTGCGGAGACGTTCACCGAGGCGCTGCGCATGGGCGCCGAGGTCTACCACGCGCTCAAGAGCGTGCTGAAGTCCAAGGACCTGTCCACGGGTCTTGGCGACGAGGGCGGCTTCGCCCCGTCCGTCGGCTCCACCAAGGAGGCCCTGGACCTGATCGTGGAGGCCATTGAGAAGGCAGGCTACAAGCTTGGCGACGATGTCGCGCTCGCCCTGGACGTCGCCTCCTCCGAGTTCTTCGAGGACGGCGCCTACAACTTCGAGGGCGGCAAGCACTCCGCCGAGGAGATGATCAAGGTCTACGCGGACCTGGTGGAGCAGTACCCGATCGTCTCCATCGAGGACCCGCTGGATGAAAACGACTGGGACGGCTACGTGACCCTGACCGAGCAGCTGGGCGACAAGGTGCAGATCGTCGGCGACGACTTCTTCGTCACCAACCCGAAGCGCCTGGCCGAGGGCATTGAGAAAAACGCCGCCAACGCGCTGTTGGTCAAGGTCAACCAGATTGGCACCCTGACCGAGACCTTCGACGCCGTGGAGCTGGCCCACCGCAACGGCTACCGCACCATGATGTCGCACCGCTCCGGCGAGACCGAGGACACCACCATCGCCGACCTGGCCGTGGCCCTGTCCTGCGGCCAGATCAAGACCGGTGCGCCGGCCCGCTCCGAGCGCGTGGCCAAGTACAACCGCCTCCTGCGCATCGAGGAGGAGCTCGGCCCGGCCGCCGAGTACGCGGGCCGCTCCGCGTTCCCGCGCTTCAAGTAAGCATTTGCTTATCGACGCACCTCCGGCCCCACCCGTTTTCGGCGCGGGGCCTCCTTTTGGTCGCATCGATTGACGTTTGTATCAATCTAGACTGACGATTGTATCTCTCTGAGTGATACAATCGCCAGCAATAAGCGATACAAAGTGACGGAGGGGCGTATGAAGCAAGCGGAGGTGCTCGCGACCTTGGAAACGGTCGCCTCTGACCAGTGGGGGATCGTGACTACGGCACAGGCTGGCCGGGAAGGCGTGGAAAGGCTGCAACTGTCGCGATTGGCCGAGAAGGGCGACCTTGATCGAGCGCGGCACGGCGTGTACCTGCTGCCCTCTCATCAGGCTGGGCCGCAGGATGAGATTCGTGCTGCATGGCTGTCTCTTGAACCAAAGAAGTTCATCGACGAACGCTGGGAGGATGAGCAGCCGGTCGTGGTCTCCCACGAGTCTGCAGCGCGCATCCACGGCATTGGGCGTTTGATTCCGTCAAAGTTCACTTTTTCAACCAGTGGGACGAAGCAGACGCGGCAGCAGGGGATCCGCATCTACACGCGCCGGGAGCTTGCAGAGGCAGACATCGTCTCAGTAGACGGTCTGCCAGTGACAAGCGTTGCCAGGACGGTAGGTGACCTGGCTGAACAAAAGGTCGAAAGGGGATACCTGGCTGACATCGTTGCGGACGCCCTGCGGAAGGGGAACGTACGCATCGATGACCTCGCCGAGCAACTGGAGCCAGCAGCTCGTTCCTACGGGGCGAAAACCGGCATGCAGCTTGTCTCCGAGCTCAGCGCCGAGGCGTCTTCCGTGGAGGACATCGATGAACTTCGCAAACGACTGGTTCACACCGCACAAGATGCGGGAGAAATGGGTCTCGATGACAGCGTATTGCAGTTGATTAACAACCAAATCGAAATAGCAATAGAACCACTCCGGAAGCAGCTAGAGCAGATGGCAAAGCAGCGGACTCAAGGCGTGTGTTCGTAAAAGTTAACGACGCACATCTCCCACCTGGGCAAACGCACACCGAAAATCGCCGAAATGTCAGCTTTTGCGACGCAGCATCATTTTCAGCAGCGATGCCGTATGTGTCTGAGGGGTTGGATCCGGCGCTGTCCAGTGATTAAGCAGCGGTGGGGCGAAAACACGTACAGTTGATCAAGTGACGATTCGTACTATGTTTGACCAGCTGACCGTGGACTACCTCGCGGAGCGCACCGACCACGCGAGTTTTGACCGCGGGCAGAAGATCGACCCGCAGCGTGTGGAGATCACCGAGCGCACCGACAACGTGGTGCGCTCCACGGTCACCGCGCCGCACGAGTACCACGTGTGGCTCCTACTCAGCGGCGCGGACTTGCAGGCCGAGTGCGACTGCGCGATCGAGCACGAGTGGTGTCGCCACGCGGTTGCCACCGCGCTGAAGCTGATCAGCGAGCGCGGCAAGGTCTTCACCCCCAACGTCCAGGCGGCGGCCGCGGCGGAGGCCGTGTTCGACGACGAGATCGACGAATACGTGGCCAACCTGCGCCACGACCAGCTGGTGCAGCTGGTGCGCAACCTGCGCGTGGCGCAGCCGAATGTGGACCTCGTGCTGGAGGTTGGGGCGGCGGAGCACGGTGGGGGACCGGAGGCCGTCGGTAGGCGAATCGCCAAACGGGTGGACCGCCTGAGCCGCAAGAACCCCGGCTGGTCCGCGCGCTTGACCGCGGAGGTGGCGCAGGAGTGGTTCGCGCTGCTGGACATCTGCTCCACCTGCATCGACCGCGGCTGGGGCGCGCAACTGGTGCGCCCGCTGGAGGCCGCCACCGAGGGCATCGGGCAGATGCTGCTGCGCACTGACGACGCCTACGGCTCGCTCGCCGACGCCTACCGCACCGCCATCATCCTCCACCTCGCCGCCTACCGGCAGGCCCCGCCGACGCCGGGGGAGGTGGTGGAGTGGATCTCCAACCTGGTCTTCGACGAAACCGGCTTCGGCGAACCCGACCTGGCCGACTACGCCGACTGGCTGGACATCCCGGCCGTCGATGAGTTGGAGCGCCGCCTGGACAAGCAGGACACGCAGGACGCCTTCGGCCGCTACGACGACGCCCTGCAGTACCTGCGCGAGGGCATCGCTCGCCTGCGCGGCGACGACCTCGCACTCGAGCAGATGCTCTCCGGCGACGAACTGCTCGCCTTTTTTGAGGAACGCGCCCGCGACGATGACGCCCGCGACCTGCTCGAAGCCGCCATGAAGGAGCGCGTGAGCAGGAAACGCCTGGGCCTTGGCGGCACCGGCGTCTCCATGGAGGCGCTGACAGCTCGCCTGGACCGCTACTTCGGCCCTGGTGCCTTACTCAAGTTCCGCACCGCCTTTGCCACATCCCACCCGGGTCGGGGTTTCCGCGAGCTGCTGGCCGAAGACGGCGCCACCCCCGCCATGGCCCAAGAGGTCATCGACGCCGCCCCGAGCTGGATCCAGGGCAACCTCAAGCTGCTCTACGCCGAGCACTTCGACGACTTTGAGCTGGGCTACCGTGTGGCCACCGAGCACCCGCGCCCGGACGAGCTGGACCCGGAGCTGATCTTTGAGATGGGCACCGCCATCGGCGTGAACGTGGACCGCGCCCGCGGCACCGAGCTGATGTTCCGCTTGGCAGAGCACTTCGCCGCCGCGGGCGACCTGCCCAGCTACAAGCGCCTGGAGGCGGAACTGAAGGACATCCGCAAGTTCGTCGCCGACGACGCGAACGCGCAGGACCGCTTCAACGAGCTGGTGGAGGACCTGCGCGCCCGCTACGCCGGCCGCGCCGCAATCCGCGAGATCCTCGAGCGCATCTAGCCCCTGGCGTATCATCTGCTGATTATGACGAAGCGCTCCCGCACCCGCCGCCCCAGCACGGTCCCCGTTGCCAGCCGCGACCGGGAAAACGCCGAGCGCGCCGCGCGCCGCAAGCAGCGCGGCCGGGCCATCGCATTTCCGAAGCAGGACATGGCCAGCGTGGTCATCCTCATCGCCGTGCTGATCCTCGTGCTGCTGGCCATCGCGGCTCCGCTTCGCAACTCCTACGAGGGCCGCGCCGAGATCGCCCGCGCCAACGAGTCCATCGCCCGCCTGGAAGCCCAGAAAAAGGCACTTGAGGACGACATCGCCATGTACGACGACGACGCCTTCCTCAAACAGGAAGCCCGCCGCCGCCTCGGCGTGATGGAAGAGGGCGAGACCGCCTGGCGCATCATCGACCCCCGCATGACCGCCCCCGAGGCAATCACCACCGGCAAGGACGACATCCCCGACACCCGCTCCTGGCCGCAAGTGATGTGGGATTCCCTGCGCGAGGTCCCGGGGGAGGAGCTTCCGCCTATCGACGACGCTCCGCCCGCCCCCGCACCCGCGGGGCCTGCGCCGGAAGTTCCGGCTCCGGAGGGGCCTGTGCCCGAGTCTGGCGCGCCCGAAGCGCCGGCGCCTGACACCCAGGAACCGGCCCAGTAGGCGGTCTAGAATTCCTCCTTTAGCGACTCAATGAGGTCGTCCCATCCTCCTTCGAAAGTCGTTGCATATTGGAGAACCGACTCCAGGAAAAATGCTGGTGGTGGTGTGTGGCCGTCGCCCCAGTCATCGCTGAGGAGAAACCAGCTGCTGCCGAGACTGTTTGAGGTGGCTTCTTCCCACGGGCGTAAATGGTGCTCTATGTGAAAATCATCCTGCGAGTTTTGCATGTAGACGACATAGTTCGTGGACTCATCTTTATAGAGCGGAACAATGTCGTCTACGAGCCCCAGCCGCTGTTCTTCGTGCGGCCAGGCTGCGGAATAATAAGACTCTGTCAAATGACCGTAGTACCGGGAAATCGCAGTCTGGGGGTTAACAGCCACGCTCAGTGAGTTAGGAAACACATGCGAGTAATAGAGCGAGGCGAACCCACCTGCGGAAGGACCGAAAAATATGATGCGCTCGGCGCCGGTGCTCGACGCGGCGTGTTGAATCAAGCACGGTAAATCGATCTGGAGCGGTCGGTCTTCGTCGCCCGCAAACCACCCAATTCGCACCCCTAGATCAAGCGAAGGATCCGATACAAAAAGTCTGGACGCATCTGCGCTCTGGGCTATTCGTCTACCCGTGAAAATAGGTGTTGTATGCGAAGGCCCAGCTGCTGCATGAAAGATGACCAATAGGTTTTTACTAGGCGCTTTCTCCAGCATTAAATCCAACGTGCCGCTACCGTAGCGGATCTCGTGGATGCCGGAGTTCAGATCCGTTTGGAGAAATGACTGCACGGATCGATGGTGAATGAGGGGAACTTTGTTGCTTATATAGCGGGTCAAGTCTCTCTGGCGTTGCACTGTCGTTGCTCCCTCTCGCGGTTCTGCCTGATTGAAGATTCTAGTGCTCGCCTGCAGACGCCACTGCCGCCAACCACCATGAGATAATGCCCGCATGCACACTCCTCCCACTGACGAACAACTCGCCATCGTTGCCGAGCAGCTCGGCCGCACCCCGCGTGGCGTGCTCGCCATCGCGTACACCACCCCGGACAACCAGCCGGCAGTGGTGAAGACCGCGCCCAAGCTTGACGACGGCACCCCATTTCCCACCCTCTACTACCTCACCGACCCCCGCCTAACAGCCGAGGCCTCCCGCCTCGAGGTCGCGCAGGTGATGAAGTGGATGGAAAACCGCCTCAACGCCGACAGCGATGAGGGTGAAGACCTGCGCGCCGACTACCTCGCCGCCCACGAGCATTTCCTCGCCGAACGCAACGCCATCGAGGACCTGGGCACCAACTTCTCTGGCGGCGGCATGCCGGAGCGCGTGAAGTGCCTCCACGTGCTCATCGCTTACGCGCTTGCGGAAGGACCAGAGCGCGTCCGCTTCGGCACCGAGGCAGTGGCTCTGGCCGCCGAGCACGGTGACCTTCGCGGAACCGCGATTCCGGCCGACTGGCCTACGCTCGACGACCTCGGCATCACCCCCGCCGAAGCAGGGGAGGGGCTGGCATGACGCGCGTGGCTGCCGTGGACTGCGGCACAAACTCCATCCGCCTACTCATCCACGACACGGACACCGGCGAGGTCTCCCGCCGCAACACCATCGTCCGTCTTGGGCAGGGTGTCGACGAGACCGGTCAATTCGCCCCAGAGGCCATCGAGCGAACCCGCGTGGCCCTTGCCGACTATGTCGAGGAGATGCAGCGCGAGAACGTCACCCGCGTGCGCATGGTGGCCACCTCCGCCACCCGCGACGCCGCAAACCGTGAGGACTTCTTCGCCATGACCCGGGAGCTGCTCGGCCAGATCCAGCCGGGCGCAGTCGCCGAGGTGATCACCGGCGAGGAGGAGGCGGCGCTGTCGTTCGCCGGTGCGACGGCGGATATTGACCCCGCCTGCGGCCCGTTCTGCGTGATTGATCTCGGCGGCGGCTCCACCGAGTTCGTCATGGAGGGCCATGCCGTCTCCACCCAAATGGGGTGTGTGCGCATCACCGAGCGCATCATGCGCACCGACCCGCCCACAGCGGAGGAGGCTGCTGAGGCGCGTGTATTCATCGACGCGAAGATCGCTGACGCCGCGTCCACCGTCCCTTTTGCAGATGCGCGAACATTCGTCGGCTGCGCCGGTACCTTCACCACTCTCTCCGCGCTAGCGCAGGGGCTGGAATCCTACGACCCTGAGCGCATCCACATGTCGGAGATCCCCTTCGACCGGCTGCGCAAGGTGACCGCGGACCTGCGCGTGAAGACCGCAGTGCAACGTCGTGAGAACCCGGTGGTCCACCCCGGCCGTGCCGACGTGATCGGCTCCGGTTCCACCGTGGTGGAGCAGCTCATGGACACCTACGAACGCGAAGCTGGCGCTACTAGCTTCATCATCAGCGAAAAAGATATCCTCGACGGGATTGTTGCCGGGCTGGCCTAATCCTGGTCCGGCTCGTAGATCGTGTCCTCGATCTCCTTAGACGAACCGCCACGGAGCTTCTTGCCCTTGCGGAGGTCCTTGACCTCCCGCATGCGCGGCTCCGGATCGATCTTGTTAGCGATAGCCCGGCGAGCAGAAGCAGTGACCTGCTTGGTCACCGGCGAATTAGCGACGGCCTGCGCGGCGTTGACGATCTGGTGGTAGCGCTTCCGGCCGGCTTTCGTGCCGAGCACATACCCGGCGGCGGCCCCGACAACGTATTGGTACATGGTTGTCAGGGTACAGCGGAAAGGAGGGACGGGGTGGTTGCCCTTGGGTCCCAATGATCACTGTGCTGTACTAAGTTGTAGAGAGTATCCCTGTGTCGAACAACCCTTAAGGAAACCATGTCGGTAAAGCCGAAAATTATGACTGTCTACGGCACCCGTCCGGAGGCGATTAAGGTTGCGCCAGTAGTCAGCGCGCTCCAGAACGACGATCGTTTTGAATCGGTAGTGGTCTCTACTGGTCAGCACAAAGAGATGCTTGAGCAGGTGAACAAGCGTTTCGGTATCACCCCGGATCACGATATGGCGCTGATGAAGCCGGGGCAGACCCTTAACGAGTTGGTAGCGCGTGCGATTCAGGGGCTTGATCCGATTATCGAGAAAGAGAAGCCTGACGTCATCATTTCTCAGGGCGATACGTCGACGGCGATGGTGGCGGCTTTGGCTGGTTTCCACAAAGGCGTAAAGGTTGTGCACCTCGAGGCTGGTCTGCGTACAGGAAACATCTTCTCGCCATTTCCTGAGGAAGCGAACCGCAAGATCATCGGCCAGATTGCTTCCCTCCACTTGGCTCCTACAAACGAGTCGCGCGAAAATCTTCGCCGAGAGAACTTCCGTTCCAAGGACATCGTCGTTACGGGTAACACCGTCATTGATGCCCTGCTCGCGGCGTCGGAATGGGAAGTTGCATTTGAGGATCCGCGACTGGAGGAGCTTCGAAACTCCGATGAGAAGCTCGTCCTTGTCACCACCCACCGCCGCGAGAACCTTGACGCGATGAAGGAAATCGGTGGCGCTGTCCAGGACCTGGCAAAGTCCTACCCGGACCACATTTTTGCGCTGCCGCTGCACCTCAACCCGAAGGTGCGGGATGCGGTTCTCCCCGAGGTCGAAGATCTCCCAAACGTCATCATCACGGATCCGTTGCCGTATGACCAGTTCACGGCGCTGATGAGCCGTGCCTACCTGGTGCTCACCGATTCTGGCGGAGTGCAGGAGGAGGCTCCGTCGCTTGGCAAGCCTGTCCTCGTGATGCGTGAGAACACCGAGCGTCCTGAAGCTGTGGTTGCTGGAACAGTTAAACTTGTCGGGACGGATCGCCAGCGTATCGTGGCAGAAGCCAGGAATTTGCTTGACCAATCGGCCGCATATGAGGCAATGGCGAATGCTGTCAACCCTTATGGTGACGGCAAAGCGGCGCCTCGCGCGATTGCGGCGATTGCTGAATTAACTGGTGTGGGCGCTCGAAATGCTGAGTTTGAACCCCACTACTAACTGGTCGCGAATCGTATTTCTGTATCGAAAAACTGCGAGTTATAGTTAGATGCGCACAGTTTGGTAAAGGGGCTATAGCTCAGTCGGTTAGAGCCGCGGACTCATAATCCGCTGGTCGCGGGTTCGAGCCCCGCTGGCCCCACTAAGTTAAGTGCAGGTTAATACGCTGGGGTAGTAAATGTTATGCCTATCCAAGTAACCGAGGTTCCAAATGAGAGTTCAGCTGATAACGCAGTATTGGTGGCCTCATGACGGCGTACCTCACCGAAGATGGAGTTGGATCACTGAGGCTTTAGTTAAGAATGGCCACCAAGTCACTGTAGTAACCCCCGTCGCAGGTAAAGAGCGCGGATGGAATGGACTACGCAGCATCTTGCGAGAGTTTTTATCTCATCGAACGGTAGCTGCCGAGATTGGCCCGCAAGGCGAATCGATTTATCGAGTACCAGCGTCGAAACACTCTGATTCGTTGGTTAAGCGAGCGTTTAACCAAGGAATGGTTGCTTTTAACTCGCTGGTTATGGTCCTGGTGATATGGCGAAATGCTTCTCGGGGCATGAGGCCGCACCTAATCGTGGGTACGGTGCCGGCACTTCCAACTGCGATTGCCACCTGGCTTGCTTCTCGTATTACGGACACCCCATACGTTGTGGACCTTCGAGATGCATGGCCGCAACTTCTTGAAGAAGTGTCTCGGTGGGATGAAGTCCGCGGAAAACCTACTGCACTTAGGAGCACGATCTTTCGCCGAGGTATTAAGGTCTCTACTGGGCTCGTAAAAATCCTGATGCATCGAATCTATCGTGAAGCGGACGGGATTATTGTAACAGCTGAAACCCTCGGGGAGAGTTTATTGGACGGTGGGATGCTGGAGAAGTCCGATCTCTTCATTTTGAGGAATGTTTACCCCACGCCGCTTCGTCCTAAAACCTACTACCCTGCCTCACAGTCGGCGAAGCGGTCCCTGAAAGTTCTTTACGCTGGTAAGATAGGCCGAGCGCAGGATCTTACAACCGTTCTTGAGGCGGTGAGTTTGGCAGCTGAACGTGGGTATTCGATTGCACTACGGGTTCGGGGCACTGGGGCGGGACTCCAGCAAGCCCGTGATTTAGCCGACCGTTTAGGAATTTCGGTTGATTTTGGAGAAACGGTTGCGCGTCAAGCACTGCAGGAAGATTTCGACTGGGCAGACACCGCTCTCGTGCATTTGCGAAACTGGCCCGCGTTACATCAAGCAGTTCCTTCAAAAACATTTGAATTGATGAGACAAAAAATCCACATCACAGGCGTGGTTGCGGGAGAGACGGCTGACTTGATTCGAACGCTTGGTGCGGGACACGTCGTTCCTCCTGGCGATTACCATGGTCTCGCGGAACTTTGGGCGTATCTACTCGAGAATCCAGACGAACTGGTTGTGGGGGATAGAGCCCGGCGGTGGGTTATTAGCACTGAGAAAGAAGAGCTTAGATTGTTTCCGGCATACTTAGAAAGATTGGTTGAGAATGCCCGCGTTGAAAGGACTATGTAAACAGTTTGCGATCCTGACCGTGGAAGTCCTACGAGTTTTCAGGATCAATCCCGATACGACTAGTCTGAAAGTTCTCGAACGGTTACGTCGTTGTTCACCCAGCTCGTTTAGGCCTTTGATCTTTGCGCTAGAAAAGCAGCTGCTTGCACAACCATCAAATAGTACTGCCGAGTTATTACGATCGGGCCACTTTGTTTCGGCAGCGAAACAGATTCTTGCAGAGCCGAATCTTTACTCTAGCCTCGACCGGAGAGCCACAATCGGTGCACTACGAAAAATCGACCCCTCTACCGCACATATTCAAGAATCGCCGGCGCCAGTTCCGGCCGCCGTCCGACCCTCCGTGCTCCACCTGGTAACGAATAGTTTGCCGCATACACAGTCTGGTTATACCCTGCGCACACACAACATCCTTAAGGGGCAAAACCAGATCGGAATCAACGCGCGAGCGGTTACCCGATTGAATTACCCGCTGAATGTAGGCCGGTTTAGCACGGGGGAGGTAGAGCAAGTGGAGGGGGTTACTTATTACCGCGTTTTTGCAGGCGGGTCGAAGCGGGACGCTAGGTATCGCGACCGCGTAGTCGCGATATGTAAAAACATGGAAGTGAACCTTCTACACACAACAACTAACTACCTGAATGCGACCGTGACTTCAGCGATTGCAAACCAACTTGGGGTACCTTGGATTTACGAAGTGCGAGGTGAACCTGAATCAACGTGGCTTTCCAAAATACCAAAGGAATTACATGCGTCAGCTCGCGAATCGGAGTTCTATAGGTTCGCTAGACAGCACGAAATAGTAGCAGCACGCTCTGCGAGTGCAGTAGTGGTGCTGAGCGATGTTTATCGGGAGATACTCGTCGAAAGGGGAATAGAGCGCAAAAAGATTTTCGTCGTCCCCAACGGAGTCTCAACCGACGATATCAAACGAGGCAGATCTTTCGACAAGTCGGAGTTGCGACGGTCTCTGGGGCTAGCATCGGACCGTACGATAATCGGCATAATCTCGTCTCTAGTTTCCTACGAGGGCATTGACACCTTGATTGCGGCTGCCAAACACCTTCCTTCCGCCCTGAATATCCTAATCGTAGGAGAAGGGGAACAACGCGGAGAACTCGAGCGTATGGCCCGCGAGTTTGATGTGGCAGATCGCGTGTGCTTCGTGGGGCAAGTTCCGCGCGACGAGGTTTGGAAATGGTATGCAGCGCTGGATGTTTTCATTCTTCCACGGCAAGACGAGACTGTCACTCGCCGGGTTACACCTATCAAGGCTTTGCAAGCACAAGCCTACGGTATTCCGGTCGTAGCAAGTGATCTTCCCGCGGTCCGAGAGATTAGCGGCAACATTGAGACGTACTTTCCAGCCGGCAATGAAATCGCCCTTGCTGCAGCGATAATCGAAACTGTTGAGCGAAAAGATGATCCAGCGCGACGTAGGAACTGGGCCAGTCAACATGAGTGGAAAACCATCGTACGAAAATACGACGAAATCTATACGAAGGTTTTAGCTACGGTCCCATCTTCGGAATAAAGCACCGAGGCCCTATACCGTCTCACTGCGCAAAATAATCTTGGGCGTAGTCGAATTTCTCAAGTTGTAATCAATAATCTCGTTTGCCCGATCAATCTTACCTAGGGTAACCGCCTCGCCCCACTTGGCGTATTCCGGGGAAATGTCAGAGATTAAACCATCGCTGATAACCACACCGTCGTGCAGCCAGATACAACGCTTACAGTTTCTCCTTATCGTTTTCGCACTATGCGATACAACGAATATAGTGCCGGAACTTTCTAGCATTGCCTCCATACGCTTACTAGCAATTTCGTTGAACGTGGCGTCACCGGTACCCAACGCCTCGTCAATCATCAAGATCTCCGGTTCACGAGAAGTTGCTATAGCAAATACTAGTCTAGCTTGCATCCCAGACGAGTAGGTGTGCATCGGGCGGCTAAGAGCCTCCTCGAGACCAGTGAGATCTGCAATCGACGGCAGAAGCTCATCAACTTGCTTAGGTGGATTGCC
This sequence comes from Corynebacterium sp. ACRQP, assembly GCF_022345915.1. NCBI lineage: Bacteria > Bacillati > Actinomycetota > Actinomycetes > Mycobacteriales > Corynebacteriaceae > Corynebacterium > Corynebacterium sp. ACRQP. The sequence continues at coordinate 18,771 of NZ_JAKRMZ010000026.1, forward strand.
TGTAGCCAACAAACCCAACCTAATATTTTGGTATCCTGTTAACTTCGGTTGTAGAGCTGCAGACACGCCGAGTAGAGAGGGCTTCGCACTAACAAAAACCTCTCCTTCCGTAGGCGTTTCCATTCCAGCGATGAGCCTAAGAAGCGTCGACTTTCCTGAGCCGTTCTTCCCTAGAATTCCGATTGACTCACCCTTTTCGACAGCGAAGCTTACACCCTTCACAGCTTCTACCGGGCGCTGTCGAGACCGGAATATCAGGTCGAGAGGGTTTTGTGAGCGAGGTACATAGAAAGTCTTCCTGAGATTTCTAGTGACCACCGCGGGTCTATTTAGCATCTGCATAGTGATGTTCCGCTCGCCAAAAATAGATCAAACCAAGAAAGAACGTTAGGAATGTGGTGACCACAAGGTATCCCCAAACTTTCAAGGAAGGGGATTCGAAGTATAGAACAGATCCTCTCATGGCTTCCAAAAACTGGTAAGCAGGATTGAATTTGACAAGCTGCAGGATCGTAGGGTTGGAGGTGAAACGCTCGAAAGAGAAAAAGACGCCGGAGCTATAAAACCAAGCCCGGCGGACGAGGGAGATGAGTGCACGTAGATCCGGAATAAATGCTGTTGCCCTGGCTACGAAGAACATCAGGCCGGTAGAGAAGATGTGGATCAGGAAATACAGAGGGATAACGAGAATAATCGTCCAGCTCAACCCGTGCTCCAGTTGGAACGACAAGGCAAAGATCACACCTACGATTGCAGGGGTGATATTTGCGAAAAAGTTCCTAATACCTTGAGCAACAACTAATGAACCGAATGGAAACTGGAATGCACTGACGAGGTTTCTAGATGATCTGATGACAGATGTACCTTGAGTCAGCCCGTCGGCCAAAAAGCCGAAGAACATGATTCCGAGTACTATGTAGCCGATAAAGTTCTCGATGCCTCGTGATGTGTTAAGCAGCAATCCGAAGATTATTCCGTACATCGCCGCATTCATCAGCGGTTCCAGCACGTTCCAAATACGTCCCAGGTAGAAGTTTTCATTCTTAACGGAATTGCGGGCTATCGCATCTTCGAAGATGAAGTGCCGAGTAGCCCAAATGTCGGCCAGGTACTTACGAAGTGTCGGTCGTCTAGATATAGAACGAAGTTCCGAATCGTCGATGAGGATAATGGGTAACCAACTTTCATAAATTTTCGCGAGCCCGAGGCCTACGCTAGGAGAGAAAAGGCTCGGATCCACGTAGCCAAGAGGAACCTAAAGGCTTGTTTGATGGATCCTCAATTCTTACGATTACACGTTCCGTCCAACCTGTAGCGTCGACGATTAATTCCTCGGATAATGGGATTGTCAACTCTGATCGCTTACCGCTAATTCCGTAGTTAATAACGAGTGAATAAGCGCCGGGGTAGTCCAGGCCCCGGGAAACTAAATACTCCTCAAAGTTTCCCTGGATAGTGAGCCGGTTGGTTTCGAGATCCAGTCGGGCTGAAGCTCGAAGACTCGGCGGGTCGATCGAGAAATCAAGCTGACTATCCATTGACGCTGGTTCGTGGTTGCGGTTGATTTCATCTAAAACAGTTTCGGCGTTGCCAACGCAAGCGGTCTGTTTAGGCTCGCCGATGTAGTGCTGTTGCTTTCCCATGGAACTGAGGTTGGCCCCCGAACGCATATAGACGAAAAAGGCTGCAGTATTACGTTCGAGGAAGAGGTCAAGACCGCGCGTACGAAATGCGCGCCGCACATTGGTGGTAAAATACTCGGGAAGTTCGTAAGGGGAAAGCTTTTCTATTTCGTGAAAATCGCGAGATACTAGGAACTTCGTGCCAGTCAGCGCAACATCCATCTCGGCCTCGTGTAGCTGACCCCCATTTGTCGGGTAATAGATAAAACTATTTGGTAGGCCGATTGCCTTCAGCGAGCGCCCGGGAAGCTTTACGGCGCTTTGCGCGACGCGAGAAATGATTCTTAAGCCCCACTTAGCCCACAGATCATCATCGTCAAGCCCCACTCTCACATACAGGTCGGGTGTACCTTTGGTGAAGTCATTCAATGAGCGAATAAACCGTGAGTGCAACCTGGCAAAGTTCTTCGCAATTGACTTATTCGGCAAAACCTTCGCATCAATATGCCCGTTTGGTGGAGACGGGTAGCCGTCCTCAGGATGCGCGTAGGGAATGAGAAAGAACGAGGTAGTATCTTGGAGGCTATTCAGGGTGTTTACTCGCCTCGCGATTGAAACATACTGCTCGAATTTGTCAATAGAGCAGTACACAACGTGAATATGAATGGTGTTTGCTACAGGCTGAAGCGCTGCCAGGGATGCGAGACTTCTAAAGTGTGCTTGTTCAAGACGTCCGATCACGGACGGGTCGGACTCCGTGTCTGCGAAAATAGTCTCAGAGAGGATCAACGTATCGCCAGCGTCGAAGCGGAGTGATCTCCGACGGGTTGTATTGCAGGGGATCCCGGCCGCAGATGCGATTTCAGTTATAGTGTCGCGGAATACCATTGGGACGTGGTCGACATCTAGAGTCGGAATATCGCTCCGCTCAGTCTCGAACAGTGTGTTGAACTTACCTAAGAGTTCTTCAATATTGTCGAACTCCGGAAAAGTAATGATGTTCACGTTTAATACCTTATCGTCCGGAAACGCGTCTAAAAAGTGGATCAAGCGTAGAAATTGCCTTTGAAACCACCCGGTTTAAAGCTGTATCTTTTCCATCTTTCGGAAGCGAAGTAATGGAATGCCTTTCCCATATACGGACTTGAATTGATCCGAGTTTTGAAGAGCGCAGAGCCTCAAGTCGCGCTTCTGTTGACTCAAGCTTCGATCTGAGCTGGGCTGTCTCGGAGTCAAATCGTTTTTGCAACTCTACTGTGGAGATAGGCGCATCGTTTGTTGTATCTCTCGGGGGAACAGATGTTGGAACTTTGTGTGATGACTGGGATTTTTCAATCAAAGATGAATAAATTGGTTTCTTATTCCGCAGCTGTTCTGTCACGGATTTATGGATTAGGAGTTTTTCCTTAATAGCGCGCAAATCAACCTCCTCGTTTGCGTTGCCAGTCGGCGTACGCAAGACGTAAACAGTCTCTCCTAGGACCATCGCGTGACTGTCGCTGGTTCGTCTCGGGATCGCGTCAATATCGGTGAGCGCTAACGACGTGCTCAAAAAGGGTGATTGAGTAAGGGCCTTATGGATTGGTAGGTTTTCAACCAAGAACTCAACCAACTCTGGTCTTACGCGAGAATAAGAGTGGGCTTCGGCTACGGAAAAACACCGTGATGCAGCCTCCTGTAACAATTCTGGTTCAGTATCCAGACTTCTCAGTAAAGACTCGAAATCGTCCCGACTCTCAGCATAAAGTGGGTAGTCGGCACCGAGTATTGAAACGTTAACAGGGGTAGGGTTCAAGATCGCGGGCTTGCCCATAGCGCCATACTCAAGAATCTTGGTGGAAAATTCGCTGCTGCTGTTCAAAGTGGCAGCCCTCCAACCGATGCCGACATCCGATGAAGCTATGAGACTTCTGCTCTCGGAACGGGGGACGCGTCCATGCCAAGTAAGACCTGGCGTACTAGACAGGAGGTACTTCACGTTGCTTACGAAGTAATCGTCGTTTGGATCAGGCCTGAATTGGTCGCCGGCAACATCAAGGTGCAGATTGTAGCCTTGACGATTTACCGCCTTAAAGGCGGAAAAAATTTCGACCACATTCCATGCAGCAAAAAATTTTCCGGTGTATACGAAGCGCTGAGCCCTGTGTGTATGAGATGGAATCTCATCGGCTGCAATTACTGGGTCGGGCACATGAGGCGGCAGGATCGCTGACTCAGCCTTGCCTTGTAATAGCCTGTTTAGCTGCTCTTGGATGTGAGGTGTCTGGCAAAGGAAACGAGAACCGCATCTTTCGAGGTTCCGAAGTGCATTCAGAATTTCATCGTCTGGCTCAGAATCGAGTGCAGTTAGCCCAGTGACGTACGTTACGAGGTTGTGTTCGTCTGCTCCCGCCTGATTTATGTATTCACAAGCTGTTAAGGTATCCCTCAAAATTAGGGCGTCTGCACTGGTGTTCTGATAAACGGTATAGATGGCTTGCGCATACTCGGCTCTTGTAAGGGCGCGGGTTCCGGATTTTTCGGGCAGATAGCAGAGCTCGTTGGGTCTAAAAGGATCAATAATTTTTAGATTTGGGTAGCAAGTTAATTCGTCTAAAACCTCAGACCTTTCGATCGGATTTGCGGTAACTACATAGACATCGATGAAGGGATTCTCTGCAAGCATTGCCGATAGCCCGGAGATGAAGAACGCGGACCCGTCAATTACATTTAAATTAATGTAACCAGCGACGACGATTCGCAGGTTACGTGATACCTGAGGGGGTTCGTGGCGCATTAGAAATCAACCTTTCTTGCAACGGTCTTACCTCGTGAATTTTTGCTATTACTTCGTACTTCAACAACGGCGGAGCAGTTCGGTTTGAAAATACGGTGATCAAGAGGGAAGGAGTTGCTTCGTTGAAACTTGGTTTGCAAGACCGTTTCACCTCGCGCGACAAAAGTGAAACGGTATTCCAAGTTTTCTCCGTCGGCTACGCATACGAGTAGTGACCTTCCTTCCAAGTCATATTTGCCCACCGTGCGGATAACGGGCGCTGAGTGTTCACATTGTGAGCTTTCGTGTTCATCTAGGACGTCAGCGAATGATTGAAAGATCGGCAAGAGGGAGGCCTCTAGTTCCCTGTACAGGTGTTCCCAATCTGGGGTTTTGTTAGGGTTGTTCATTAGCCCTTAACCTTTTCCTTAATCAAATCAATTTCCATATTGACGGTTGCGCCTACCCCGCATTGTCGCGTCATCCGTTCAGACCCAGCCTTGGACAAGCGACTGAAAAGATCGGGGTTGAAATAAAGTTCTTCGATATTGTCGGCCAGATCTTCGGGCGACTCAGGTGCGGCTAGAAGAGAGTCGACATGGTCTGTGAAGAATTCTGGAACGGCAGCCACGCTTGTTGATAAATTGACGAGCCCGGAAGATGCCGCTTCGCACATCGAAACCCCCTGCGAGTCGAATCGAGTAGGGCTCAGGAATACACCATGCTGTCGGTGGAGGGCTGAGATTTCTTCCTGGTTGAAGAACCGGTTCATTAGCTTGACGTTACTGAACTTAGCGATCGGCGCGGTTGTGTCTTCGAACATCTTCCCTTGCCCGGCGATTGTAAAACTGAGATCACTGAAGAAAGGGCGCTCTGACAAGTGAAGAATTGCTTTCACTGTCTGGTCGTTGGCATACTTGCGCGACGCGTAGGGGCGGATCGAAAGAATGTTTTTCCTCTGATTTGCTGTTTTCTCAACGTAGGGAAAGATCTCGGTGTCAACTAGGTTGTGGATAACTCTGGAGTCTTTAAACCTGACGCCCAAATCCGGCTGTACTACGTGTTGTTCAAACCACTTCGATACGTTAACGAAGCTAACTCTGGGGTCGTTTCTCTCCACCAAATCATGAAAGTAGGCTAGCTGCGGTTCGTAGTAGGTGTCCCTTTTAGCGATGGCTTCCCTGATTTGTTGCGCCGACTCAATAAAGTTAAACCATCTGCGATGCCAAGCTTCTGCCTCAAACCCGTGGATCCAAATGATGACCGGACGATGGTCCGTTTGTTTCAGGAGAGGCTCTACTCGTTTCTCCTCTGCGAAATGTACTAAAAACGCATCGTATTCCGAGCGGCTAGCTTTTTCTTCTAATGCGCTGGAGTTCCCGACGGTTACGAAAACGCCGTCGTACTCGTAGGAATAGGCTTTCGAGATTGGTTCGTGGTGATAGAAAATTTCCACTTCTATGCCCGCCGCTACGTAGGCTTTTGTCCGGCGGTGAATGAAGCCGTTCCGGTAGAGAGCTTTTTCACTCGGGTACGCGTTGCAAACGACTAGTACTTTGACTTTGGCAGTGGTTGTCGGCGCCTGAGGCATCCTTTACTCCTTACATTCGACGATTCAAGCTTAGAGGATAAAGGCTTGAAACGAGTCGAAGGTGACTGAACGCGTTCCTGAGGGGATAGTAGTCTGCAGGTATGCGAAGACGAGACATTTCCAGATGGTCCCCGGGTATTCAGTACGCAGGAGTCGGCGAATTTTTGAATGCTTTGGATCGAGATGGTCTACATAGCATTCAAATTGGCGGTGGACAGCTTGATGTGCTTCTCGTTAATCGGGGAGCTGCGGCAACCCTGATTACCTTTCAGCACCGCATATCGGAGAGAAGTAGTTACCCTACGTTTGTTGGGAATGGGGTTTCCGAAGCGACTGGCATGAACTTAATTGCTGTATCAGACCCGAGCGTAATTCGGAATACTGAATTACGCCTTGGCTGGTATCTAGGCGATAGAGGTACTGGACCGCTTAAGCGACATTTGCTACCAGTTATTAAGCGAAGCGTCGAATACTTTAACGGGGAGCGGCTAGTCTTTTTTGGTAATTCCGGAGGTGGATATGCATCGATTGACTATGCACAGCACTTTGCAGAGTCGATAGCCCTAACTGTCAACCCAAGATTGGGTTTCATTGACGAGCCGAATCCCGATTTGGTTAAGTATATTAACCTTGCCCACGCGCCCCAAGGGCGCACACCGTACAAGCGGGTGCGTAATCAATACGCACGTAATCTTTGGGAAACGGTAGAACAACGATCGCCGTTTTACGCAGCCATGTATCACAACAGTGGCGATAGTGCATACTTTGAATCCAATCATCGCCGCTTCGTTGACGCTCGTAGCCGGGACTTAGCGATTTTCGAACGGACCGAATTTGACGGCGACGGACACGTGCCGATTCCGAAGCACAAATTGATTGACATGCTAAACCAACTCAAGCGCACCGACATTAGTGCGTCTCAGGCAATTCAACTAGCCGGCTTCTCATCTCCCCACCAAGAGAGGGGAATTGCTGATCCACCTTACGAAATTGATGACAGTGCTCGCTCGTTGCTCCAGAGGTCGGCAAGCCCCAGAATCTCCGCTGAGAGCTCCAGTGTTAAGCCTGTACGTCGCCAAATTCGTCTGAAACGTTGGCCCGCGTTAGTTGAACGGCAGGTCACAATTCCCGAGAAGTACACGCGTGCTTGTGATGGATCGCTCCAGCCTGGTGTGGTTTCGGTAGCTACCGATGAGCACGGTTTTATTCTTAGCGGTAGAAGGGAACCCTCGACGCGGCGTTCGGTAATTGTCCTAGGCGATAGCGTGGCAGAATCCCTCTACGAGACTACTGGTGCCCGGTGGACCGATTTTCTTGAGGATGAGCTGGATGCGCAATTTCCTGGAGAGTTTAGGGTATTAAACGGTGGTAAATCTGGGGCGACCCTGTTGCATATAGTGACAAGCGTTTTGAATACGCTGCCTCCATTGGCGGACCAGACCGCTTTGGTCATCATTATTGCGCCGGGTGCTGATGCCAAGCTGGAAAGAGACTCTGCAACATATTGGTCGGATCATAAATTCGTTGCTCCGCTCGAGCCTGCGTCTCCCTCAATCCCATTTGAAGCACCTAAGATCGGGGGAGATAGGGACTTGCTGTGGTGCCTGCTTTTTGAAACACTTCGTGCATACGGCGTGCCAGTTGCTGTGGTTACCCCTCCGATTCGGCATGGTTCGTGGGAGGAAAGCTCTTATCTTCGGAGCAAATTTAAATCCCCGGAAGCTTATATTGAGCAGCTGGGTCGATATGGTCGGGTAAGGGAGGCTGCCTTATCTGCGGCTGAGAAAGCCCGAGTCGCAACGGTTGCCGAGATTGAAGACTTTCCTAGATCGGATAACGAGAGATTCTTTTACGATCACGTACACTTTAATACCGCTGGACAGAAAGTTTTTGGGATGAATGTTGCAAAGCCTATCGCCCGTATCCTAAAAACCTTATAACCACGCTTGTCGGGCACTTAGTAACGCCTGAAAGCGGGGAGACCGTCTTCCTTGACTCGCGACACCGGCCGGGCTAACTCCTTGCCTCGGCGTACCGTGAAAAACCCTCTCCTGCCAGCAGAAACTAACCGTCTAGCCGGAAAGGCCCGCGCGCGAGCAAGCCAACCTGAACTTCGAGCACGGCGAGCAACGCTACAGCTACTAGCGGGTTCCGCTGGACCTGCGTCGCCAAGGATGGGTTTCCTGTAAGTTCAAAGCGTGAAGTCGGCCTTCGAACCAAAATCCGCCACCACAGCCATAATGTTTTCAACGCCGAAACAACCAGCACATCGCTGACGATGAGCTCGTCCGCAATCTAGCGTCGGGCAAGCCAGGTACCAATTTTAGCGAAGTCACTGTTCTTGGGATTGCAGCTCGAAAGGCCTATTCTGCCGCAGGTAGTGTCAGTAGGGCCGACCAGTCGTCTCCCACACCATAGCGATTTCACAAATGCTTCGTTGGGAGAGTAGTGAATGGAACCCTTAAACCCAGTTGGACGTTGCGACAATCCGGGCATCGATTACGACTCCTGGCACTTGAAATAAGGATTCCAAGGTGAAGTCTTCGGCGCAGTGAGAGTACCAACCTAGCAGCAGATGGGGACCGCGCGTGGCGCAACACCGGACACATCCGAACACGAATTAAGGGTCTGACACGAAGGAGCATCGCAATCAGACCCTTTAAATGCTAACCGCTTAGAAGTGAGCATTTTCGGAAGCGCGGTTATGAAACGCTAGTTAATAACCCCATCCAACCAAACGCCACGGGTGTCGATGACTTCCTTTTGTTCTTCCTGGTTTAACCGCAGGGGTGTGTGTTGGCGGAATTCGGAGTGGTCGACTAGAAGCACCAAGACGTTAGAGGTCTCGAGTGCGAATTCAATGTCTACTAGGTTGACGTTCGGACGGTCCAAGGGTGCTGGGAGGTGGCTGATGTTTGGTTCAACAAGGTCGATTTTGAGGTCCGGGTACTTGTTTGCGACTTCGATTGCAATGTTGAGTGCCGGAGACTCACGAAGGTCGTCGATGTCAGGTTTGAATGCAAGACCAAATAATGCGATCTTAGGTTCGTTTTGGAGTCGCTCTACAGCATTGTCGATTTTGCGCAGAACCCACGCGGGTTTGCCGTCATTAACCTCTCGGGCTGTCCGAATAAGGTTGGAATTCTGCGGAGCAGTAGAAACAATGAACCATGGGTCGACGGCGATGCAGTGTCCACCAACCCCTGGCCCAGGTTGAAGAATGTTCACGCGTGGGTGGTGATTTGCAAGCTCAATAAGCTCCCAGACATTGATTCCTAGATCATCACAAATCAACGAAAGCTCGTTAGCAAAAGCGATGTTGACATCGCGAAACGAATTCTCAGTGAGCTTTGCCATTTCAGCTGTGCGATCGTTTGTTTGTAGTAACTCGCCATCGCAGAAGGATGAGTAAATTTCAACTGCGCGGCGAGTTGCTTCCTGTGACATTCCGCCGATAATTCTATCGTTCGTCCGAAGTTCCTCCATGGCTTTTCCCGGTAGGATGCGCTCTGGGCAATGGGCGAAGTGAACTACTGGTCGTGACTCGTCGGAGTTATCAGAACCTAATCCCAAATCTGGGCGCAGTTCGAGTAAGCGGTGTGCCATCTTCTCCGTGGTGCGTGGGGGAGAAGTGGACTCAAGCACAATGAGTTCGTCGCCGTTCAACTTAGGAGCGATTGCTTCGACCGCCGAGAAGATGAACTCCATATCCACATCATGGTCGTCTGTAAAAGGTGTAGGAACTGCGACGATGTAGGCGTCAGCGGCTGGCATTGTAGTTGTGGCCTTGAATCGGCCACTTTCTAAAGCTGAGTGGAGGGCTTTCTCGAGTCCAGGCTCTACGATAGGAACCTCCCCGCGGTTAACAGCGTCGACTCTTTCTTGCATGACGTCAACCCCTGTAACGGTGAGGCCACTGTTGGCCATTACAACAGCCGTTGGAAGGCCGATGTAGCCAAGTCCGACGAATGCTACGTGTTGCGACATTTCAGTTGATCCTTATCTAAGCTCCGGTATAGCAGGAATCTTGTCTGCGATATTAGCTGACAATGTTTCTGGGTATGCGTTCGTGCCCCTAGAGCCCCAGATTGCATAGTCGCCAGCCTGCGTTTCATCAGTCGGTTTTCTAGTGGGGTGGCGTAGACCTCACTGGCGATGGCTTCGGCCCTAGTTCCGTCACGCACGCCGAGGACGATGCGGCTCGGCCCGATGGTGTCGTTGACCGCGTACCCCTCGTTGAGGTAAGTGCGGTGGGCTGCAGCTCACGGATGCGATTGAGTTGATGATTTCTGAGGGCCATCCGGTGCATGAAGGCAAGCGCCACGACCTAGGTAACCCGGGCGGGTATATCCCGGCGAATGTGGATTTCGGTCTGCGGGATGAAAAGTATGGCCCGGCGCTGTATACCGCGGTGAAGAAGATCATCGCCGACTTCGAGGAAGAACACCCCGAGGTTAAAGAAAACCTTTAAGGAGTCCGTATGAAGGCGGTTGTCACCGGCGGTGCCGGGTTAATCGGTTCTCACCTCGTCGACCTGCTGGTGGGGGGCGGCCACCACGTCACGGTGATCGACAATCTGGGCTCGGGGCGAACCGAGAACATCGCTAGCCACCTTGAATCTGGTGCGGTTGAGCTCCTCGAGCAAGATATTCGCGACGCCGATTTCGAAGCAGTCTTCCGCCGAGTGGAACCCGAGGTGGTTTTCCACCTGGCAGCGCAGATTGACGTGCGTCGGTCGGTTGAGGATCCGCTCCTTGATGCGGAGATGAACATCACCGCGACCATCCGTCTTGCAGAGGCGGCGCGGCGGGCCGGTGTGCGTCGAGTAGTGCACACGTCTTCCGGTGGGTCCATTTACGGTGAGCCGGAGCAGCTGCCGGCTACGGAGCAGTTGCACGTCGATCCGAAGTCGCCATACGCGGCGTCGAAGGTCGCTGGCGAGCTGTACTTGAATGTGTACCGCCAGCTCTACGGTTTGGAGACGAGCTTAATCACACCCGCGAATGTCTACGGGCTGCGGCAGAACCCGTTCGGAGAGGCCGGCGTTGTGGCGATTTTCTCTCGCAACCTGTTGGACGGTAATCCGACCTGTGTGTTCGGTGGAGGTACGAACACTCGCGACTACGTGTACGTAGGGGATGTAGCGCGCGCGTTTTACCTCGCTTCCGCGGATGCCGGTGACGGTGAACGCTTCAACATCGGCACGGGTGTGGAAACGACTGACCGGGCGCTCCACACCGCGGTGGCGAAGGCTGTCGGCGCCCCGGATGAGCCAAATGATGAGCCGGCACGTTTGGGTGATGTCGCTCGTTCCTCGCTGAGCTATGAAAAGGCGGAGCGAGTGCTTGGGTGGACGCCGCAGGTGTCGCTGGACGAGGGCGTGGCGCGCACGGTGGAGTACTTTCGTAACGAGCCGGGCCGCAAATAGGTGCTGGGCGCGCTTCCGTACACGGTCACCTGCATAAGAGATTTAAGTTTAGTCACATTTCACCTTAAGATAATCGCAAGTTCTCATTTCACCTATAACTTCCACTGCATGCGACCCAGAAAGGGGCGCAACGTATTGCTAAGGAACTAAAAATGGGAATTCGGAAACGGGCGGTGCGCGGGTGCACCGCCCTTGTGTCCAGCGTCGTCATTGCGCTGCCGATGGTGGCAGCGGTGGCGCCGGCGAAGGCCGCGGACGCGGCTGCGCAGCCAGGCGGCCAGGTGGTCATCAGCGAGATCGCAAATGGTGGTCCGGGCGGCTACCACGACAACTTCATCGAGGTTGCCAACTGGGGCGACGAACCTGTGGACGTCTCGGGCTGGGAACTGTTCCGCTGCACCGGCACCGGCTCGGTGGCGTCGGCGCCGCAGAACACGCTGCAGGGCACGATCGGTGCGGGGGAGCGTTGGGTGTTCGCCAGGGAGAGCGATCAATCCACAATCGCGGACGCGGACGTGAAGCAGCGGTACAAAACCTCGCTGGCCAACGAATCCTACGGCGCGCTGCTGCGCGATAGCTCGGGTGAGAACGTCGACGCCGTCGCGGTCCAATTCCCGGGCACCGCCAACCAGGCGTGCGGCGAGGGCACCGTGCTGGCCAACACCACAGATTCCGCCGCCGGCGAGAGCTTCCAGCGCACCCAGGACACCAACGACAACGCAGCGGACTTCATCCGCGCGCCGCGAACACCGGGCAAGGACAATGCCACCGAGCCGTCGGCGGCGCCGAAGCGCGGCGACGTGCTCATCTCCGAGGTCGCGCACACTGGCGCGGACGGGGAGGGCCTGATTGAGATCGCCAACTTCGGCGATACGGAGGTCGACGTCACGGATCTGCAGGTAGACGTGGTCAACCAGTTCGGGCGTCGTTTTGCGGGGTATGCGTGGGCGGGGCGGATGCCCGTCGAGAAGCTTGGGCCCGGAGAGGCCGTCGTAGTGCCGCGCGATGAAAGCGGCCGCGACTTCACCGAGGGGGCCGCGGGCGTGGTGCTGTACGACGCCTCCGGTGCCGTCTGGGACCGCGTCGCCTGGGCGGACAACCAGGACTCCGCCGCTGCGGACGGCACGCCGCTGCCGTACACCAGCCTGGATGCCGCAGACGGCGTGTCCTACCAGCGCACCTCCAACACCGGCGACAACGCGTCCGACTTCGTGGCGGCGAAGCGCACCCCGGGCACGATCGAGGTGGGCAAGCCCGCCGAAGAGAAGACGCCCGAATACACCCACGAGGAGCCGCACACCACCGGCGGGGCGAACGTGCTGGTCTCCGAGATGACCAATACTGGCCCCGGAGGCAACGGCGACATCTTCTTCGAGCTGCAGAACTACGGCGACGCGCCACAGGACATGACCGGCTGGAGCGTGTACCGCTGCATCGGCACCGGCGTGCGCGCGTCCGTGCCGCAGGTCTCCGCCGAGCAGCTGGATGGTGTGGTGCTCGAGCCGGGCCAGCGTTTCACCGCGGGCCGCTCCGGCCAGGCGGGCGCGGACATCCGCGCAGCACAGGACACCACCTTCGGCATTTCCTTTGCTACCCAGTACGGGCTGCTGGTCTTCGACCAGGACGGCAAGATCGTGGACCGCGTCGGCTCCGTCCGCGAGGACGTCGAGAGCTTCTGCGCCACGGGCCAGCCGCTTCCCGGCGTGCTCAACGGCCTGCACGGCGAGTCCTGGCAGCGCGTGGACATCACGGGCGATGACCGCAAGGATTTTGTGGTGGCGGAGAGGACCCCTGGTCGTCGCAACGCAGAGGCCCCGCAGCACCAGCGCGTGGATTCGCCGGTGAAGATCACCGAGGTCACCAACGGCGGCCCGGGCGGTACCGGCGACAACTTCTTCGAGCTGACCAACACGGGTGACACATCTGTCGACGTCACCGGGTGGCAGGTCTACCGCTGCACCGGCACCGGCCGCGTGTACGAGGACATGCTGCAGCTGAGCCTGCCTGACGGCGAGATGGCGCCGGGCGAAGTCTTCACCGCCGCGCGCACCGGGGCGGACTCCACCGTGGAGGACCCGGATGCGACGTACGGCACCTCCTTCAACGCCGTCGACGGCTTCGGCCTGATGGTGGTGGACAAGGACCGCAACGTGGTGGACTCCGTCGGCGTGTTCGACCGCGTCGATTCCCCGTGCACCGTGGGCGAGCCGCTGAGCGACACGCTCGACTTCGCCACCGGCGAGTCCTACCAGCGCGTCGCGTTTACCGGCGACAACGCCAAGGACTACGTCCGCGCGATCCGCACCCCGGGCAAGTACGACCCGGAGGTTTCGGCGATTGAGGTGCAGAAGCCGAAGATGGGCGATGTGGTGATCAACGAGATCGCCGCCGGCCGCCCCGACGACAAGGGCGGGCAGAAGGCGCAGTACATCGAGATCATCAACAACGGCACCGCGGCCGCGGACCTGTCCGGGCTGCGCGTGGACTACTGCGCCGCCGACGGGCGCCGCATGATGGACCCGGCCGCGGTGGTGCCGGACGGGTTCTCGCTCGCGCCGGGCGGCGTGCTCACCGTGGCTAGGCCGGAGGCGGGAGTGAAGGACGCGCTCGCCACCGACGCCTCCTTCGAGCAGGAAGGCTACGGCGCCACGCTTACCGACGCCACCGGCACGCTCCTGGACGCCGTCGGCGTCTACTACGACGACGTGGGCAAGGTGACTAATGCGCCGGAGGGGCCGTGCTCGTCGGCAGGTGTGCCGCTGGACCGCCGCATGCGGTTCACCTCCATCGAGGAGGCGCAGAAGCACGACTACGCCTGGCACCGCGTGCAGTCCACAGGCAACAACTGGGCGGATTTTGTCACCGCCCCGGCCACCCCGGGCTCCGCGGACGGCCCGGAGTACCGCGACGTGACCAAACCCGTCGACGGCTCCCTCGACCCGGTCGAGGTCGAGCGCGCAACCCGCACCGGGGTGCCTTCGCTTTCCGACGGCACGCCCCTGACCGCCACCGGCACCTCCGACGCCGACGTGACCGCGTTCGGCGCGAAGACGGCGGCGATCGACTGGTCGAAGTCCGCCGGCTTCATCGGCGCCTCCCCGCAGGCGGCGCTGGATACGCGCGTCGGCGAGGGTGAGACCCGCGTCGCGGACGTGCGCAAGATGGGCCAAGCGCAGGACACCGGCCGCGCGTTTCCGTACCAGCGCTTCGAGCTGGCGGTGGAACGCCCCAAGGACAACGTGGTGTCGATTGCGTGGCGCGGGCATTCCCGCGACCGCCACGAGCTGCAGATGTACTTCTTCAACCACACCGTTGGTCAGTGGCAGCGTGTGGATACCGCGGCAGGTGAAGAAGGCGCCGACGTCACTCTTATAGGTACTGGTGCTGTTGCCGATTTCTACCGCGACGGCACCGTGGACGTGCTGGTGCAGGACGGCAAGCGCGTGGCGGATCCGTTCAGCGACTCCAACGGTGAGACGAACAAAATGTTCAAGACTCCGGGCGAATACGACCTCGCCATCGCGCACGTGACGGATTCGCAGTACCTCACCGAGCAGAACCCGACGTCGTATACCCAGATGATCGCGTGGTTGGCCGCGAACAAGGACGCGCGCGACATCATCGCCTCCGTGCACACCGGCGACGTGATCCAGAACTGGCTGCGCGGTAATCAGGAACCGGACCGCGCTGTGCTGGAGTTTGAGCGCGCCTCCGAGATCATGAAGATCTTCGAGGATGCCGGCATGCCCTACGGCATCCTGCCGGGCAATCACGACAACGTGTGGGGCGCATCCAACGAGATGTTCAACGAGTACTTCCCGGCCTCGCGCTACGAGTCCAACCCCTGGTGGGGTGGCCACGGACCGGACGGCAACGCGTCGAACTTCTTCACCATGGAGCGCGACGGCGCGAAGTTCCTCTTCCTACAAATGGGCTTCGACTCCTCTGAAGAGGAGATCGACTGGGCAGACAAGGTCATCGCGGACCACCCGGACCACAACGTGATCTTCTCCACCCACGAGTATCTGCGTCCCGAGGAAGACGCCCGCTCCAACCCGGACAACGGACGCTGGACCGCCCAGGGCGACCTGCTGTTCGACCGCCTGGTTGAACCCCACTCCAACGTCGTGCTCGTCTTCTCCGGCCACCTGCACGGTGTGCGCCAGCGCATCACCGAACGTGAGGACGGCACCCGCGTCATCGAGACCGTCGCCGACTACCAGTCCTACGAGGAGGACGGCGCCCGCGACGCCCTGTACACGCGCCTGTACCAGTTCGACCTGGATTCCGGGAAGGTCGCGGCCAACGCATATTCACCGCGCCTGCAGTCTTTCGAACCGTGGAAGAACGACCCGCGCGATCTGGGCTACACCCCGGAATCCGACGAGTTCGTCTACGACGCCGACCTGCAGTACGACAAGCAGGTGACCACTTCCGGCATCGCCGCCTTCGGCGCACCGGTGGAGATCGGCACCGCCCAGCTTTCCGACGGCACCGCCGCCGAATTCACCTGGGACAACCAGGAGCCAGGCGCGGAGTACCTCTGGTACGCCCGCGCGCAGCGCGACGCCTCCGCCGCCGGCGGTGCCTCCGCCGCCGACCCGCGCTACTCCGACTTCCGCGTCTTCACTGCGCCGGCGGAGGACGAGGAGGCCCCGGAGACCTCGACCCCGGAGACGCTGGCACCTGAGACCTCCGCCCCGGAGACCCCGGCCGAGCAGCCCACCGCGACCGTCACTGAGACCGCCACCGCAACGTCTACGACAACCGTGTCCGCAGACCCGGTGACCCACACGGAGACTGCTACCGAGACCGCGACGGCGACGGAGACCGAGAAGGTCACCGAACCGGTCACTGAAACCGAGAAAGTCACCGAGTCGGCCGTCACGCACCGCGAAACGGTGACCACTTCCGCGACCGTGGTCACGCCCACGACGCTGACGTCGACCGCGACGGAAGTCTCCACTGCGCCGAACACGACGGTGACTAAGTCCGTGCCCACCACGGTGGTCACTCCGACGACCGTTACGGTGCCGACCACGGTGGCAACGACCGTCGAGAAGTCTGGCGACCGTGTCACCGAACCGGCCGTCACTCACCGCGAAACGGTGACCACTTCTACGACCGTGGTCACGCCGACGACGGTGACCTCCACCGTGGACGAGGTTTCCACCGCGCCGAACACGACGGTGACCAAGTCCGTGCCCACCACCGTGGTCACCCCGACGACCGTTACCGTTCCGACGACGGTGGAGGTGCCGACGACGGTGGAAACGACCGTCGAGAAGCCTGGCGACCGTGTCACCGACGAGCAGTTCCCGAACGAAGGCAGCTCCGTGACCGTCGGATCCAGCGTGACCATCACCCCGCTGGGCATTCTGCTTTCCCTGCTCGGCGCGCTGGGGGCGGTCGGCCTGATTGCCGCGCTGCTCAACTACATGGGCATTGACCTGCAGGAGTACGTCGAGCAGTTCCTCGACATGCTCCCGTAAACCTGGCTCCCAGGTGAGGGGATGCGGCTGCGTTGCGCCGCGTCCCTTTTTTTATATGCTCGGCCGCATGCGCAACTTGGGTTACAGCGAAGTCATGTCCGCGGTCGCGCCACGGGTGGCGGTTGATGCGTTGCGGGAGGTGCTTCTCGACGGCTTCGATCCCGCCACCGACCCGCACCGTCAGAAGGTGGCGTTGCCGCACGGGGAGATGCACCTGTTGCCGTCGGCGCTCGATGGGGCGGTCGGGGTGAAGGTGCTGGGGATTCAGCCGGCGGGCTCGACCGTTGATGTGCCGCTGGTCCAGGGGTCGTACCTGCTCATGGGCGGGGAGACCCTGACGCCGGAGGTCGTGATGGATGCCGCGGCGCTGACGGAGATCCGCACGCCGGCCGTTGCGGTGGCGGGGGTGCTGGACCGGTTGCGGGCATCGAGTGAGCCGTTGGAGTGCGTCATCGTCGGCGCGGGTGTGCAGGGGCGGGCGCATGCGCGCACGGTGGTGGACGTGCTTGAGGGGGTGCGGGAGGTGTCGGTGACGTTTGTGTCGAGAAGTAAGCCGGCGGATCTGCCGCATCCGTGGGTTGAGTCGGGGAGTGTAGAGGCCGATTCGGTGTTGGGGCGTGCCGGGTTGGTTGTGGTGGCGACTTCTGCGGGGGAACCTGTGGTCGTCGATAGGCAGTTGCGAGCTGATGCGACCCTGCTTGCTGTGGGGGCGCACACCGTGGACACGCGGGAGTTGCATGAGGATGTGCTGCGGGGCGCGCAGGTGATTGTGGAGGATGTTGAGGCTGCGCGGAGGGAGGCCGGCGATGTGGCGATCGCGGTGGAGAAGGGTGCGCTCGCGTGGGAGGATGTGGCGACGATGGCTGAGGTTGTGCGCGGGGAGGTGGCGCTGGATCCGGCGCGGCGGGTGGTGTTCAAGACCGTCGGGATGCCGTGGGAGGACCTGGCGGTGGCGCGGGTTATCGCGGGCCAGGTCCCAGCGGCGTTTAGGTGAGCCCTAAGCGAGGTCTTTCACCAGGCGCTCCGCGAGCTCCTTGGACGAGGACGGGTTCTGCCCGGTGTAGAGGTTGCCGTCGACGATGACGTGGGACGCCCACGGCTCTGGCGCCTTGTCGTACTCGGCGCCGAGGGCGACGAGCCGGCTCTCAAGCAACCACGGCGCCTTGTCGGCGAGACCCGCGGCGCGCTCCTCGTCGTTGGAGAACCCGGTCATCTTCCGGCCGGCAAACGGGGAGCCGCCCGGGGCGTTCTCCGTCGCGAGGACCGCGGCCGGCGCGTGGCAAAGCAAAGCCACAGGCGCGTTGTCCGCCATGCGCTCGGTAAGGATGCGCCCGGAAGTCTCGTCAACCGCGAGGTCTTCCATCGGGCCGTGCCCGCCGGGGTAGAAGACAAGGTCGTAGTCCGCGGCCTTGACGTCGGCGAGGTTGAGCGGCTCCGCCAGAACGGGCGCAAACTGGTCGAGCTTCGCCTTCACCGCGGCCAGAGTGTCGGCGTCGCCCGCGCTCTCGTCGAGGCTCGCCTTATCGACGACTGGCGCCTTGCCGCCGGGTGTCGCCACATCGACGTCCCAGCCAGCGTCGGTAAAGACCGAGTACGGGGTTACCAGCTTTTCGGCCCAGAAGCCGGTGGGGTGGGGTGTGCCGTCGTTAAGTGTCCAGTGGTCTGCTGCCGTAACGACCATAAGAACCTTGTTGATGGTGTCCTCCTAAAACTTGACGATCATTTTGCCGGTGTTGCCGCCCTCGAACAGCTCGAGGAATGCGGCCGGCATGTTGTCGATGCCCTCGCGCACCGTGGTCTCGAACGTGATTGAGCCATCGACGACGAGCGGGGCGATCTTCTCCTGGAACTCCTTGGCCAGGTGGGAGTACTGGCCCACCACGAACCCACGCAGCGTGAGGCACTTGCCGATGGAAAGGCCCAGATTCCGCGGCCCCGGCGCCGGTTCCGTGTCGTTGTATTGCGCAATGGCCCCGCACATGGCGATGCGGCCGAACGTGTTCGCGTTCTGGATCGCGGCCTCGAAGTGGTCACCGCCGACGTTGTCGAAGTAGACGTCGATGCCCTCCGGCGCCGCCTTCACCAGCTGACCGTTGACGTCGCCGTCCTTGTAGTTGAACGCCTCGTCGAAGCCGATGCTTTTGAGGTATTCGATTTTCTCCGCGGAGCCCGCGGACCCGATCACCTTGGCCGCGCCGAGGTGCTTCGCAATCTGTCCTGCGGCCGATCCCACAGCACCTGCCGCGCCCGAGATGAACACCGTGTCGCCCTCTTTCATCTCGCCGACGGCGGTTAGCCCGACGTAGGCGGTGAGACCCGTCAGCCCGAGAATGCCCAAGTACGCCTCTGCCGGGGCGAGGGAGGCGTCAATCTGCTCCACCTCGTTTTCGTGCAGGATGGCGTGGGTGCGCCACCCGGCGAAGTGCCTGACCGTGTCGCCCGCCTTGAACTTGTCCGAGCGGGACTCCGTGACCGTGCCGACCGCAGTGCCGTTGAGTGGCTCATCGATCTGGAACGGCTCGATGTAGGACTCCACGTCGTTCATCCGCCCGCGCATGTAGGGGTCGACGCTGGAGAAGGTGTTCTGGACGAGGATCTGGCCGTCGGAAAGCTCTGGCAGCTCCACCTCCTCGAGCCGGAAGTTCTCGCTTGTCGGTGCGGCTTCCGGACGGGAGGCCAGGACCCATTGCTTTGCTGCAGTCAACGCTGTGCTCCTTTGTCGTTGTTCCGGGACAACGGTAAGAACGTCGAACGGGGAGGTCGCTGTTCCCCCGCGTGGCTGGGGCAACGAAAACACCCCGCGACCAGCTCTAGCGCTGATTGCGGGGTGAAGGTGCTGGGGATTTCGGCGCGGCGGGTGGTGTTCAGGACCGTCGGGATGCCGTGGGAGGACCTGGCGGTGGCGCGGGTGGTTGCGGAGTAGCGATCGGGCTTGAGGCTGATTGAACGGGTGCTAGAATCCGTGAGGAAGCGACACTGGGGGTGCGGTGGCCGGGAAAACATATGGGGCCGGGGATAGATGGCCAGAGCTAGAGGACAAGGACTGCAATGAGCAGGCACAGCGGGCGAGGTCTTTAGGCTGGACCGCAAGATCCAAGGAGAGCCACGGGGGCTTTGTAGTCCGTTGCCCAGCTGGGGAATGCGAGGTGCGGTTCGATTCAACTCCGAGGAATCCCACTGCCAAAGCGAAGGAGGCTCGCCGAATAATTCAGCTGTGCGAGCACGGTGCCGAGCACACCGATGCGGTCGCGGCGGCGAACGAGGCTCTGGACCGCGCGGAAATGCTGATTGGCGCGGTAGAAAAACAGGCGGCATCGAATGCACTGTTAAACGCCGCGATGATTGAAGAGCGGAGAGCGCTGCTTGATCGTGCAGCAAAGTTGGAGAATGAGGCGCTGCGGATTCTCTCGGTGATTGAACGGGAGGGCGCCGACGGTGGTGATTTGGGCGATGTCTCAGGAATCGCGGATCGTGCTCGTGGCTATCTGAACCGTGCTCGCGAGAAAATTGCTCCGTTGCGTCAAAGCAAACCGGTACGTCGAGACGTGGAGGCTGCTTGGCAGCGCTACAGGTCAGTTCGAGCGCGGCTAAACACGCTGCAACAGGGATAGGGGAGTGAAGCCGAGGGGTGACGGAAGCCGCTGGCGGGCTGCTGCAGGCTTGGCAAATCTTCCCTATGCTGATTAACTAGTTGTCAATTGACAACTGCGGGCGTGTTGGAGGGGTAGAGGATGGCTATTGTCTTAGGCCTGCGAGTATTGGGCATTGACTATGACGATGAAGAACGCATCGAGCGGATCGAGAGCGCCTTCCCGGCGGTTTCTTTCGTCCGGCTAAATGGTTGGACGATCGCGGAACTGCACCTGGAATGCTTTCCTGAGAAGGCCTTTCATGAGGCAACCGATCTCATTCATCAACTGGGAGCTTATGGCGAACTAGAGTTTGTGGAAGTCGTCCCCCACTTGGTGAATACGAGCGATGTAGCGAAACTAACGGGTGTGACCCGTCAGGCGGTGAACAAATGGGTTACGCACCCTGATTTGGGCTTCCCCGCGGAGACTGATTTCGTTGGGGGCGGGCACGCGCGACAGAAGATCTGGAGCCTTTACACCGTCAACGAGTGGCTGTCTGAAGTGATGGGAATTGATCTAGGCCTTGAGCTGCCGCCGATGAACCTGGTGAAACAGGTGGACGGGTACCTGGCGCTGGAGGGGGATCCCCTGCTTGATGGGGCGAAAGATTTTCATGCCTCCGGTCTGTGAGGTGTTGTCAGGTGTGTGGGGTGGCACGCGTTGTCCGTGGCTACATTTTGACTACAAAAGACCCCGGAAGCCCCGGAAACAGAAATAGCGACACAGCAAGAAAACAGGGTTAAGGGTCAAAAAGTGTGTCCAGAATCGCGGATTTTTAGGGATTGACCTGTAGGTTTCAGGAAAGTATATGCTTCCGGGGCATATATCTGGGTCTCGAGCGTTCAATCCTCGGTGTGGCAGCGTTGGTGTGCTATGCGCGGCGTGGTGTGGTGTCGCAATGTCAAAGAACCAACCTCGCTGCTACTGCGGCGGTGAAATGAAACG
>NZ_JAKRMZ010000027.1:0-35566 GCF_022345915.1 Corynebacterium sp. ACRQP
ATTTCTCCACCACGCGTGAGACCGGCACGGTGTCTGGCCGGGTGCTTGGTCCGGACAGCAAGGGTGTTGCGAATGTGACGGTGACCGCCGGTGGTAAGACTGCTGTTACCAACGCCGACGGTGACTACTCGATCGCTGGTGTGCCGACTGGTTCGGTGTCGGTTACGGTGACTGATGGCGTACCGGCCGGGTACTCGGTTTCTGGTGCGCAGCAGAAGAATGTCACGACGGCGGGCGTCGAGGGTGTGAATTTCTCCACGACGCGTGAGACCGGCACGGTGTCTGGTCAGATCACTGATGATCAGGGCAATGGTGTCGGTGGTGTGACGGTGACTATTGGTGGTAAGTCGGCGATGACGAACCCGGATGGTATGTACACCATTGATGAGGTGCCTGCTGGTGTGCAGGATGTTGAGGTCTCTGGTGTGCCGGATGGGTATACGCCTTCGTTTGAGCCCACGGTTGATGTCAAGCCGGATGGTTCGACGCCGCCGGTTGATGTGAATCTTGCGCCGAACCCGTCGTCGGTGTCTGGTCGGATCACTGATGACAAGGGTGCGGGTGTCGGTGGTGTGACGGTGACTATTGGTGGTAAGTCGGCGACGACGAACCCGAATGGTACGTACACCATTGACGAGGTGCCTGCTGGTGTGCAGGATGTTGAGGTCTCTGGTGTGCCGGATGGGTATACGCCGTCGTTTGAGCCCACGGTTGATGTCAAGCCGGATGGTTCGACGCCGTCGGTTGATGTGAAGCTAATTCCAAACCCGGTCGCTCCGACGCCGACTTCGAAACCGACGACTTCTGCACCCACCCCGACGCCGACGACCTCTGCTCAGCCGACGACTCCGAAGCCGTCGCCGACGACGACTGCCCAGCCGACGACTTCAGCACCGGCACCGAAGCCGTCGCCCACGACGTCTGCTCAGCCGACGACCTCGAAGCCGTCGCCGACGACGACTGCCCAGCCGACGACCTCGAAGCCGTCGCCCACGACGTCTGCTCAGCCCACGACGCCGAAACCGACACCGACGTCCACTACACCTAAACCATCGCCGACTCCGGCCCCGGCCCCGCCGTCGACGCAGCCGTCGGCGCCGACGGTCGGCTCCGTGGCCGGCAAGGTTGCCGACCCCGCAGGCAAGCCGGTGCCGGGCGCGACGGTGACGGCTCGTGACGCACGTGGCAAGACCCACTCCGTTTCGGTCGCCGCGAACGGGAAGTTCCAGCTCAACGACCTGCCACCGGGCGACTACACGGTCACCGTCGGCGTGCCCGCAGGCAACGTCGCCCCGCCACCCGCAAACGTGACGGTCAAGGCGGGGGAGCGGGTCCAGCTGCCAGGCTTCGTAGTCAACCCGGAAAAGCCGAAGGCCCAGTTCAACTGGGATCGCGTGGTGGTCAAGCCTGGCCAAACTCAGGTCACGGCACCGACACGTACCGGCGATACCACCACACCGCCGAACTTCCGCACGACTGCCGTCACGCAGGTCAAGCCGGACGGCACCACAACTGAGCTCCCGGCGGAGGAGAGCTGGATTTCGGTGGAGGATGACGGCACGGTCGTCGCTAGGCCGCCGCGCAACACGGCGCCGGGCGAGTACCGCGTCGAGGTCCAGGACGATTCGGGCGAGACCCACACCATTACCGTCGAGGTGGATGAGCCAACCCCGATGGCGCAGCAGCACGAGGTGCGTTTCCCGCTGATTCCGGTGCCGGCTGGGGCGACTCGCCAGGCCGGTCGCCCGCGCGCGACCGTCACGGACGGCCCGTTCGTCTACGCTGATCGCCGCCTCCCGGAGGGCACCCGCTTTGAGGTGGACCCGGCCTACGCGGACTGGGTCCGCGTCGATAACAACGGCCGTCTCACCTTCACCCCGCCGAAGGACGCGGCACCCGGCATCCGGGAGATTCCGGTGAAGGTGACGTTCCCGGACGGTTCTCCCCGCACGTACACCGCTGAGGTGGAGATCGGCGATCCGCTCCTCGCACACACCACCGAGCTGGGCTACGAGGAGGGCTTGTCGGTGCGCCCCGGCGAGGGCATCACCGTGCTGCGCACCGGCGCGGCGGTGCTGCCGGAGGGCACCACGTTCGAGGTAGATCGCTCGCAGCCGCTGGGCGATTGGGTCGCCATCGTGGACGAGCACACCGGCAACCTGCGCGTTTTCGCGCCGCAGCAGGGTGAGGTGAAGGTGACGGTCATCGCGTACTTCGCCGACGGGTCGTCCGCAGAACTTACTGCGAGCGTTCGCGTATCGACGAGCTCCGCCCTCTCCGCCGCCCATTCCCCCTCGTACGCCGATGTGTCGGCAGCGCCTGGCGGCACCGCGACCGTCAAACTGAGGGGCACCGTGCCGGCTGGCACCACGTTTGCTGTGGTGGATGGCGGGGGACTGCGGAACGTGGGCGTCGATAAGCAAACAGGCGCGCTGAAGATCGAGCTTCCCGCCGACGCGCAACTGGACACCCCGTACACGGTGACGGTGCGCGTGCGCTACGCGGACGGCAGCACCGAGGAGATCACCGTGCAGGTCACGGCGGCATCGGAGGCGGCGCGCTTCACCCCGCGAGTGGCTGGGGTGACCGCTGAAGTCGGCGAAGCCGCGACGGTGCGCACCGGGCTCAACCACAACGCCAAGTTGGCGGACTTCAACCACGACGGCTGGCAAGTTTTCTACGACCGGACTACCGGCGAGCTCACCGCGAAGCCGAACAGCGACGTGCCGGTGGGCACCGTGCTGAAGGTGCCGATGAAGGTGACGTTCCCGGACGGCTCGACAAAGATTGTTGAGTACGCGTTCACCGCCACCGACACGCCTGCCCCGGCGGCAAAGCAGAACGGTACGTCCTCGGGCTCGTCCGACGGCTCGTCGGCCTCCGGCGGATGGATCGCGGTGGTGCTCGGCCTGCTCGCGATGATCGCGGGTGTGGGCTGGGCGGCCTACCTCAACCAGGACGCCATTCGGGCGCAGCTGAAGCACTACGGATTTTAGAAAAGGACATTGACATGAAGATTTCGAAGAAAACACTGGCAGTGTCCCTGTGCGCTGCACTCGCGGCGACCGCCGCACCTATGGCGCCGGTCGCCGACGCGAAGGTCACACTCGGCACTACTCAGCCGGATGCGACCGTGAGCAACTCCAGCGCCACCGAGCCGTTCATCAACGGCTTTATCACCCCGCGTGGCACTGGCCGGTTCGACTATTCGCACCCCGCGTCCCAGGCGGACAACCACCAGTTCGACACCTCCATGGAGGTGCGCACGAACGGCGACGTGGTGGTTCCCGACCTGTTTGCGCAGCCGAAGGTGACCACCGACGGCACCGCCGACGTGCTCACTTACACGCTGCAACAAACCAACTTCCTGATCACGCGGACCTACCGCATCGACGGCGGTCAAGTAGATGCCACCGTGACCGTGAAAAACACGGGCCAAACCGCGGCGGAGGTGGGCATTGACCTGGCCAACGTCGTGCCTTTTGCCGAAGGTATTACGGCTAACCAGGACGGCGACCGCGTGGTGGTGCAGCCGAAGTCCGGCGGTTACATCACCGACGTGCGCTTTACTGCACCGGACACCGCGGCCACGGGTGCGACCAAGGCGGCGGCCCTTTCGGGCGCAAACGACGGCGCAAAGCACCAGGCAGCGAGGTGGGAGCGCACGGTGGCCCCGGGGGCGTCGATAAGCGCAGGCATGTCCGTGGCAATCAGCACCCAGGACTCCGCCCTCGACACCGACGGCGACGGGCTGCGCGACTCCTGGGAAACCGAAGGGCTCAGGCTTGCCGACGGCACGTACCTGCCCATCCAACGCTGGGGCGCAGACCCCGACCGCAAAGACCTGTTCCTGCAGGTCAATTGGATGAAGTCCGAATGGGAGACGATCGGCTGCGACCGCTCCGAACGCTTCGCCGCCACCCTCGATGATTTCGCCGAATTCGCCGCCTGCGCCACCGCGAACACGAAAAGCTACGCGCCGAACCCGTCGCTTTTCAAAGAGCTGGAAGACCTCTTCGATAAAAACGGGATCAACCTGCACATCGACGCTGGTAAGCACTACGTCAGCGAATCCATGGCCAGCATGACCGCGAAAGAGCGCAAGGGCGGTGAGACCGAGGATTACACCGCCGAGTACTTCGGCGGCCTGGACGAGGAGGGCCGCACTAAAAAGCTGGAGGACCAGGCCGAACACTTGCTCGGTGCGCGCCGCTCGGTGTTCCGCTCGGCGCTGATTGGCACCCGCTTCGACGAAGGCGCCAAACGCAACGTCACCGGCCTAGGCCAGGTCAACGGTTCCACCTTCTTCGTCTCCGGCGACGTGACCAACAGCGATGAGCTTCTGCGCAACACCATCCTCCACGAGTTTGGCCACACCTTGGGGCTGATGCACTGGGGCCGCGAAACCCGCGACAACACCGCCCAGCGCTTCGTGCGCTTCGTGGACACCAAGGACCCGTCGGTGGAGTTTTACCGCCCCGGCTACGACTGGCTGGGTTCCTACAAGTCCACCATGAGCTACGCATACCAGTTCTCCGAGTTCAACTTCTCCGACCAGGAAGTGCGCACCACGGAGAAGATTCCCAACTCAGAAGACAAGTCCCGCTTCAAGCCAGAAGAGAGCCAGTTCGACTACGTCATCCCGTCGGACTGGGACAACCTGCTGTTCAAAACCGAGTTCATCGGCCAAGGCGTGCGCGATTACGACGACGCCATCGATGCCCCCGATGCCCCCGACGTGGTTGCAGACGAGGAGCGCGCCGAAGTCGACGAACTGATCTCCGCCGCGGCCGCTACCGGCAAGAACGACGGCAAGGTCGGCTTCAGCCTCGCCCGCAGCCTGCACAACGACAACGGCATCGTCACCCACGCGGACACCAACATCATCAAGGGCGAGCTGCGCAACTTAGGCTCCACCGACGACACCTTCACCGTGGTCGCGGACTATGGAGTCGGGCAGTTCAAAGACAGCTACTTTGCCAAGGGCGACTCGAACTACATCACCCCGGTGGATATCGAGGTCTCCCCGGCAGTGTTCATCGACAACCCGGTGGTGCCGCTGCACGTCACCGTGTCCAACTCCGAGGGCGCTCAGGTATTCAACGACACCTTCAACGTCTCCGCGCTCGAGTACACCCCTGCGGAGATGGACAAGGTGCTCAAAGAGGTCCTGGCTTCCGACGCGGACGAGAACCTGAAGGCGTTCGCCCGCCAGCGTCTGAAGGCCGCGGCGGTGGAGACGTCGACCGCGACGGCGAAACCTGCGCCCGCGCCGGCGCCTACGCAGAAGAAGGCGGAGCCGCGTCCAAGCGAGAAGCCCTCGGGCAGCTCCGACTCGCCGATCGCGATCATCATTGGCGTGCTGCTGGGGGTTATCGGCCTGGGTGCTGCGGCGTACGGCTGGGCGGTGCAGCAGGGCATGGTTCCGGTGCCGTTCTAGCGGCCCAAAGGAAGGGGCTGCACGAGACCCTTCTAAGACGCCCGCTCATCCCACCACCGCTCGAGATACTCCAGCGCCTGGTCGATGGCGTGGTGGGTGTCCACCGCCTCCATCGACGGCAGGCCCTCGGAGCGGAACTGCGGTCCCAGGTCCTTGAACGGGCTGATCGTGCGCTCTTCGCGCATGGCCGTGTGGATGGACTCCAGGATGTCGTTGAGCCTGCGCGCCACGATTTTCTTCTGTGCGCGGTTGAAGGTGGGTGGGGCGAACGGGTTGTCGTCGATGAGCATGTGCCCTGAAAGCTTGCCCACGCGCGGGTCGAACGCGAATACCGCGACCGGGAACGTGAAATCGGCGTTCATGTTTGGGCGGAACTCGATGCAAAACGTGGTGTAGAGCGCGTTGTCCTGCGAGTCCTGCAGCATCGCCACCGTGGCGGTAGTCATGTCCTCCGCCTGGAACGACGCGCGGCGCTTCAGCGCGAACGCGGGGTCTTGCGGGTCAACGATTTTCACGGTCTTGTCGTCGAGCGCGACGAGGATGCGGCCGAGCTCGGCGACCACGTTCGCGGCGTCTTCGGGCGAGTACCACTCGGGCGCCTGCGGGCTGCCGGGCTGCAGCATCGCGAGCTCGACCTCGTGGGCGTCGATGTCGTGCACGATCACGGCGACTTTCAGGCCGGTGTCGATGACGTAGTCGGCGTCGAGGTGGCAGGCTATGTCCTCGTCGAAGTACGGGTCGTCTTGCTTGATCCCGAGGTCGTCGGCGAGATCCGCGGCCTCTTCGTCGTAGGTGTCCAGGTAGTACAGCTCGTAGGTATCAAATCGCATGGGTCCCCCCTAGGTGTCGTGCGGCAGCCCCCTGCTCCCGCTTATCGACGACACTAAAGCCACCCACGCCCAGCACACAAGAGCCCGAGTGTCCATGAAAATGCGCACCGGCGAGGGAACCGCGGCGGGCGATAGGGTGGCGGACATGGATGAACAAGCGAAGTTGGAGCGGGTCTACGCCTACTTGTTCGGCGACATTTACAACAATTACCTGGCCAAAGTGGAGCGCAAGGGCCACACCCGCGCGGAGCTGGACGACGTGATTGGCTGGTTCACCGGACTTGCGCCGGAGGAGCTGGAATCGGCCGCGGCGTCGAGCAAGACGCTGCGCGACTTCTTCGAGGCGGTCGCGCTCAACGCGAACGCCGACTTGATCACCGGGAAGGTGTGCGGTGTGCGCGTCGAGGAGGTCGAGCAGGACCTCATGCGCAAGATCCGCCAGATGGACCTGTTTGTGGACGAGCTGGCCCGCGGCAAGAAGATCACCAGCATCAAGCGCGGCGCGTAGCCCTAGTCCCAGCCGGAGTCGCGCGTGCTGCGCTGGTTGAGATGGTGGCCCATGTGGGGGATGACAAAGTTGAGCACGCCCCGGCGAGGGGAGTAGATCAGCTCGCGGTCGATGAGCTTCTGTCGCACCATGGACACTTGCTGTACGCGTTTGCCCAGGTGCTGTGCGATGGCAGCGCTTGGCACCGCCTGTTGGCCCTCCTGTACATCGGCCATCGCTTCGAGATATTCGAGCTCGGCGGCGGGCAGGTGCAGCAGCGCTGGTTGGTGGACCAAATCGCCCAGTGTTTTCAACACTTCTGGGGTCACTGCCGCGAGGTCGTCGTGGGAGACGAGCTGATCCTGGCGGTTCGCACGCTCGAACAGGTGGTAGCCGAGGAGCTGGATTAAGAAGGGGTAGCCGCGTGTCAGTGCCGCGGCGTCCGTGAGTACCCCGTCGGGGATCTCCACGCCACCTTGCGCGGCGGTATCCCGAAGCACCGTCAGCGTTTCAGCCGGTGTCATTGGGGCGAGCACGGCGTGTTGAGCGCGGCGCAGAAACGTGGTCCCCGGGTGCTGTAGCAGCGACTCCACACCGTCGGGCAATCCGGCGGCGGCGAAGGCGATGTCGCGCCCGTCCCGGCGCAGATCCTGCACCGCGGCCGTGAGTTGCCACAGCTCTTTCGCGTTGACACTTTGGACTTCGTCCAGGGTGATCAGTACACCGGATTCGGGCGGCAGCTCGTCGCAAAGCGTGTTCAGTGAACCGATCAAGGAGGGGGCCGGCTTGTCGCCTGCGGCGGCGGTGGTGGAAAACCCGCCGATGCCGGAGACCGTCACACCCGTGATTCGACGCCGGTCCGGATTCTGCTGCCGGAGCGTGGCGAGCGCCTGCGGGATCACGGTGGCAACCAGCGGTTCGATCAGCTCGTACGGTTGAGCGCGTAGCACGATCCAGCCATGGCCGGCGGCTTCGTCTTCGAGCTCGTTGAGCGCGACCGTCTTACCGATGCCACGCGGCCCCGAGACGAGCAGGGTTCGCCGCGGGTCGCCGGGTCCGCCGTCCAGGCCGGCGCCGAAGCTGCGCGTGAGGCTGTCGTCGCCGCCGAGCACGACGGGTGAAACGCCGAACGTGGGGATGAAGGGATTACGCATCCGTGCCTCCTTGAGTCTTTATACTCTTTATACACGGGGATGTCTTTATACTCTTTATACTCCCAATTCGTCGACGATTTTCAAAGCCACGGCACGGGCAGGAAACGCTCGGTGAGACGTTGCTGCGTCACAGCAGCACGGAAACGCCACGCACGATCGAATCCCACAGCCCGATCACGGAAAAGCTGAGGTCAGAAAGCGATTGCTGCCAGGACGCGGGCAGAAAATTGTTCGTGATGTCGGTGGTCAGCATAATGCGCAGATCCTCCGCGCCGTGGTGCATGTTGTAGGTCAGCTGCGAGCTTAAATTCATGCCGACGATGCTACGCCCGCTTCCTCACGCACTTCCGGCTAACCGTACGAACATCCCATTTTGCAGGCCTTATAGGAGTGACTAGCGTCAGGTATATAACAACCGAATCAAGGAGGGGCACCGTGACCACAGCAGTCACACCTGCAGCAAGCTCAGAGCAACAGCCGGTGGAAAAGGAACGCAACACCGGCAAAGTTGTCGCGTTCATCCTGTCGTTTGTCGCACTCGGCGTGGTGCTGATGCTGCCGATCTCGGGCCTGGCCATGCCGGCGAAGATCGCGCTCGGCATGCTGGCCTTCGCCGTGATCATGTGGGTCACCGAAGCGGTGTCCTACTCGGTCTCGGCCGTGATGATCGTCGGCCTCATCGCGATCATGCTCACATTCGCCACCGACCCGGAGACCGGCCAAGCGGTCGGCGCGTCCAAGGGCCTAAGCATCGCGATGAGCGGTTTCTCGTCGTCTGCGGTGGCGCTGGTCGGTGCGGCGCTCGCGCTGGCCACGGCGATGCAGGCCACAGGGCTGCACCGCAGGCTCGCCCTCTACGTGCTCAAGACTGCAGGTGAGAAGGTCTCCCACATCGTCGTCGGCGCGATTGTCATCTCCATCATCCTGGCGTTCTTCGTCCCGTCTGCCACGGCCCGCGCCGGCGCGGTGGTGCCGATCCTCATGGGCATGGTCGCCGCGTTCGGCTTGGCCAAGGAGTCGAAGCTGGCGGCGCTGCTGGTGATTACCGCGACGCAGGCGGTGTCCATCTGGAACGTCGGCATCAAGACCGCCGCGGCGCAGAACCTGGTGGCCGTCGGCTTCATCGAGGACCAGCTGGGCCAGACCGTGTCCTGGGGCCAGTGGTTCCTGTGGGCCGCACCGTGGTCGGTGCTGATGTCGATCGCGCTGTACTTCATCATGCGCTGGGCGATCAAGCCGGAGGCTGAAGCGATTGAGGGCGGGCGGGAGCTCGTCGAGAAGCAGCTTGCAGAGATGGGCCCGATGACCGGCGCCGAGAAGCGCCTCACCGCAATCGCCGTCGCGCTGCTGCTGTTCTGGGCGACCGAAGGTGTGCTGCACCCGATCAGCTCCGCCACCATCACCATCGTCGCGGTGGGCATCATGCTCACGCCCCGCATCGGCGTGATGGACTGGAAATACGCCCAGGAGCACATCAACTGGGGCACGCTCGTGGTCTTCGCCGCCGGCATCTCCCTGGGCAAGTTCCTGCTGGACACGGGCGCTGCAACCTGGCTGTCGGAGTCCACGTTTGGTGCCATCGGCCTGGCATCCATGCCGATTCTGGCCACGATCGCGCTGGTGAGCCTGTTTAACATCCTCATCCACCTGGGCTTCGCTTCGGCGACCTCGCTGGCCTCCGCGCTGATACCGGTGTTCATCGCGCTGGCGGCCACCCTGGACGTGCCCAATGACGGCATCGGGTTTGTCATCATTCAGCAGTTCGTCATCTGCTTCGGCTTCCTGCTGCCGGTCTCCGCGCCGCAGAACATGCTGGCCTACGGCACGGGCGCGTTCACTTCCAAGCAGTTCCTGCGCACCGGTATCCCGCTGACGATCGTGGGCTACCTGCTCATCCTGCTGCTGTCGGCGACGTACTGGAGCTGGATCGGTCTGCTCTAACAGGGGCCGTCGGTCCCTAGCACAGTGGCGACGTTGTAATCGTGGCTTACTGCAAGCGGTGTGGAGCGTGCATCGAAAAGGCGCTGAGCGCGGCCGGCGACCTCAGCGGCAAGAGCGACCTCATCCGCCGATTCCGCTCCAACTGCTGCAGCGGTCAGTGTTCGCGCGAGCGCGAACACGCGCATGAGTCGGGGAATTGCGTTCGTGTACACGGCGCCAGTAGCTGCAACCGCGTCGGGTTCCGTTTCCATCAACACATCGCGCGCGGCGCAAAGCAGCGAGATAGCCTTTGCTGCGTTATCCACGCTGTCGTACGAAAACCAGTTCAGGACAATCTCGTGGGGCTGAAATGCTAGGTGGGGTGAGGGCGCGCAGCCCTCAAAGTCGGGGACTACCAAGCAGCCCTCGGTGGTGACGTCAAGCGGCAGCGCGATCTCTTCTCTTCGCTTCACTACCGGAATGGCTTTGTCCAGGCCGATGAGCTCCTCTTCGCCTATGTCGGTGACCGCATAAGCCACCCTCTCACCGATGACTACGGGTTTTGTGAACTCGAAGACCACGTTATCCACATACTCGATGAGCTCTTTCGGAGTGTCTTCGACGAGCATGTAGCTGTATTCTCCCCAGAAAGGGTTGATAACGCCGAGTTCCCGGAACCGCTCGAATTGCCGTTTTCTTGCGTTGCCATCAAGGTCGGTCGTTTGCAGACCCATCCGCCAGTACATGAGCAGCTGCAACTTCCACTCGGGCCGAAACTCGCGCGATAGGGCACATTTGAGGTCCAGAAGTTGATGTTCGGTCGCGAGATCGTATTCGCCGCTGGTTACTTTGTGGGTGTGATATCCGCCTATTAGCACGTGCGCGTTGGTGACCCTGGAACCTAGCTGGGCCAGTTGCTTTTCTGCCACCCACACCGCGGCGTTGAACAGGCTGACGTGAAACTCGTTGAGGGAATCGGCCCACTCAATTAGTGCGAACGCCTCGTCTTCGATGCCGGGATCAATGAAACCAAACCGGTGCTGTGCAAGCCCGCACGCTTTGCCGATTGCGCGCATTACGTCGATTGGGATGAACATGTCGTCGGCTTCGAAAAACGCGCTGCGTTTCACTCCGATCGGTTTACGTTTTTGGCGGAACTCGGCTGCTAACTCGTGGTACACGGCGCGTGCCACGCTGTTGTCCGCTAATTCGTCTTCGAGGAGAAACTCTAGGGCCGTTTCTAGGCCGAGGGGATGCCCGAAGTTGGCGCCAGGCCGACAGAGTTCGAGCCGTAGCGCGAGCTCGATGATCGAGCCCATCCAGTTGCGCGGCTCGTTTTCCAATGACCTTCGCTGTTTCGGTGTCATCGGCGGACCTTCGACCGGCCGGCAGTGCAGCTCAATGGATTCCAGCAAGCGTTCACACTCGGGACTTCGGGCTACCTGCCTCGCTAGTTGCGTGACACTCATTGGCTCGCGCGCTGAATCACACACGGCTACTCCACAATCAGGCCCAGGTGCAGCGAGCGCAGCTCGTGCTCGCCTGGGCCTTTCGGCAATTCAGCGAGCTCCTTGGCGGTCGCGGGTGTGACCGGGATGATCCAGCCGAGCTTCGGGTCCAGCACCGGCACGGCCTCGCGGCCAACCGGTACGAACGTGACGTCGCGCTCGCCTTCGAGCCGCAGCTGTACCGCGCCACCTGCGGCGATGCGGTCGAGCGCGGCCGCCGAGGTGGTGACGATGACCATCTTCTCCTCCGTGTCGGGGGAGAGTTTCGCGGTGTGCACCTCAAGCTTGTCGACGTCCAAAGGTTCATACCGGTCCGGAAAATCCACCAGTGGAGTGTGGCCGAGGCCGAGGAGTTGGCGCGCGCGACTGAGAAGTCCCATGCTGGCTGAGTGTATAAGGTGGCGGTCATGGACATGATGTCGCGCGCCCGAGGAGTGCTCTACGGCCAGTGCATCGGAGATAACCTTGGCGCGCAGGTGGAGTTCTACAAGCCTGAAGACATCGCCGCCGAGTACCCAGGCGGGGTGCGCGAGATGCACGACGGCGGCTACTGGGGGCTGAAGGCTGGCCAGCCCACGGACGACACGGAGATGGCCATCGAGCTCATCGACGCCCTGCGCCGTGCCGGCGGGTTCGACGAGTCGGAGGCACTGGCCGGCTACAAACGGTGGATGGCCACCGACCCGTTCGATGCTGGCTTCACCTGCCGCACGGCGCTTGAGCGCGGTGAGAAAGACCATGAGTCTCAGGCGAACGGGGCGTTGATGCGGATCAGCCCGCTTGCGGTCGCCTACGCAGGCAGACCTGAAGAAGCGGAGCGGTTTGCCCGCGCCGACGCTGCGCTTACCCACCCGAACCCGATGACGGTGGCCGCTAACGCGGTGTACGCCGGGGCGCTCGCGGATGTGCTCGGAGGGGCGGATCCGCTGGAGGCACTGCGCATCCGCCTGAACCGCGAGAACTTGGACCAGCACCGCGACGACGCCGCGATCGCTCGCGGCGACACCACGGCGACGTGGGAAACGCAGCTTCCCAACAATGGTGGGGGCTGGGTGTGCACCGCGCTCAACGCAGTCGTCTACCACGTCGCACAGGGCACCGACTTCGAGGAGGCGCTGGTGCAAACCATCGCGCTCGGCGGGGACACGGACACCAATGCCGCCATCGTGGGCGCATTTCTCGGTGGCGTTGTAGGGGAGCACGCCATCCCGCAGCGCTGGCGCGACGTCATCGACGCTATCGAGCCGCCGCTGGCCCACAACCGCCCGGAGCGCTACGTCCCGCGACCGCGCGATTGGGTTGAGGCGCTACTTGCCGAATAACAATTTCATCGCCCCGAACTGGTGGTACGGGTTCGGCACCGCATAGCCCCTGGGTGAGACCCACACCGGCATCCCGCCGATGAAGCGCACGCGGCCGCGCTTGGAAATGTGCGGGTCGTCGTCGTTGGTGCGGTTGTGGTACGAGCACAGCATGGCCAGGTTGTTCATGTTTGTCTCGCCGCCGTGCTTCCACGGCACGACGTGGTGCACTTCGCAGTGGTCGGCGGCGTGTCGGCAGTCGGGAACCAGGCACACCGGGGAGGTCGCCTTAGCCAGGATGCGCTGCTTCCAGTTGGCGTGGCGTTGACCCGTATACAGGTTCACTGCGCCCTCATCCGGGTGGAAAAGCGCGACCTGGAGAGTGTCGCCGACGAGGTGCTGCAGGCACTCGGAGCCGGTGATGGTGGTGCCGTCGGTCAACCCCAGGATCGTCTCGTCGCCCTCTCCGGCGAGGATGCGGACATGGTCCTCGAGCGGCACCAGGATCAGTGGGGTGGGGGAGGCGGTGGGGACGCTGTCGCCGTCGCGAAGCAATGCGACGAAGCGCTCGAGCATTTGCGGACCGGCGGGTTTGGAGGTGTCGATGCCGCGGCGCAGCGCCGCCTCCAGGTCGGCGAGGAAGCGTTCGTCGAAGATGATGCGCAGCACCCGCTTGCCGTCAACGGACTTGGAAAA
Organism: Corynebacterium sp. ACRQP; assembly: GCF_022345915.1. Classification (NCBI taxonomy): domain Bacteria; kingdom Bacillati; phylum Actinomycetota; class Actinomycetes; order Mycobacteriales; family Corynebacteriaceae; genus Corynebacterium; species Corynebacterium sp. ACRQP. The sequence goes on from NZ_JAKRMZ010000027.1 coordinate 13,337, forward strand.
GGAGATCGAATCCTTTCGCGGCTTCTTTACCGCCGGGATCAGCTCTTTCGCGGCGCGTTCAAGCGACTTGTACCGCTTCGACGCCTTGAGCAGCGCCAAGCGCAGCCGCCAGCGCGTGCCTTCGCGCGTGATGGGCTTGAGGCGGCGTTCGATCATGGCCAGCTGCTCCACGGAAAAATTTCCTTCGCGGGCCCTGTTCAAGGCTTTGCGTTGCTGTTTCACGTGTCTAGTGCGGCCGAAGTAGACCTTTTCCAGCTTCTGCCAGGCGGTTGCGGTGGTCGGGCTCATGCCGATGGAAAGTGCGGTGTCGCGGTCGAAGTTTTCAAGGTGGTCGACAGTCGGGCGGTTTTGGACGAAGTGTTGGAAACTCATGCGGGCAAACCTAAACGCAAAAAGCAACCTCGCAAGGCCCGGTAAACGAAATCTGTGGATAAACTGTCGGGCGGGGGCGAGTTATCCACAGATTTGGAAACGCTGGGAACCCGCGTACAGTTTCGCCACCACTCGCCGGTTACAGTGTCTGACATGGCAGAAAAGGGCACCACCTACCGCGCTGAGCTGGTCATGCCGTACGGCACCGGCGACGTGGTCGTCTCCCCACACGACTACGAATCACCTCTCGGGCGCGGTAACCGGCTCACGCGCGCCGGGTGGAAATCGGTGCTGCGCCGCATCGTCACCGACTTCGCCAACGATGCGATGGTGGACCGCGCCGCCGCCATGACGTACTACACGCTGCTGTCGGTCGCGCCGATGCTGCTGGCGTCATACTCCATCTTCAGTCTTCTCATGCCGCGCGAGGAGGACGCCCCGGATTCGCTGCTCGCCGAGCTGATCGGCTCGTACGTTCCCGCGGAATTGCAGGAAGATGCGTTGGCGTTGGTGCTGTCGATCGTCGGGACGCCGTCGCAAAGCACAATTGCCCTCGTGGTTTCAGTGCTGATTTCGCTGCTGTCCGCCTCCGGCTACGTGCGGTCGTTTTCGCGCAACGCGAACCTCATGTACGGCCGCACCGAAGGCCGACCGATTGTGGTCACGTGGGCGACGATGTGGCTGGTCACGCTCGTGCTCGTCATTGGCGCGGTGGTGATTATCTTGGGCGCGCTGCTTACCGACGGCATCGTCAACGCCGTCCTCGGGCCCATCGCGCGGCCGCTGCAACTCGAAGAGGAGCTGGAATACCTCACCTCGATCTTCCTGCCCGTGTGGGACTACCTGCGGGGACCCGTGATTGCCGTGGTGGCAGTCGCGCTGGTCAGCGTGCTCTACCACTTCACACCGAACGTGCGGCCGGGGCGGTTCCGGGTGCTTACGCTCGGCTCGGCGCTGGCGCTCGCAGTGGCCAGCGCGCTGTGGGTGGGTTTTGGCTGGTACCTGAAGCTGGTGGGCGTGCGCAGCACCTACGGCGCGTTCGGGACGGTGCTGGCGGTGCTGGTGCTGGTGTGGACCGTCAACGTGGTGCTGCTGATGGGCGTGAAGATCGACGCCGAGGTGCTGCGCGCCAAGGAGCTGCAGGCGGGGATGGATTCGCGGCGCTGCATCCAGGCGCCGCCGCGCTCCAGCAGGGGTGCTGCGGGAAGGCTGCAAATGCGGCGGTGGACCGACCGGGTCGCCGACGAAATTTTGGACAGTTGAACACCGGCGCGTCGGTAGCGTGGTGGCATGACGTTGATTGATCCCCGCACAAAGTACCCGTCCGAGTTTCCCGCCGAGCCTCGCCAGGACAACCCCGGCTTGGACGTGAAGATGGCCACCGAGCCCGACCTGGGCCAGGAATCCTACGTGGGATCCGGCAAGCTCGAGGGCCGCCGTGCTCTTATCACCGGCGGCGACTCCGGTATTGGCGCCGCCACTGCCATCGCGTTCGCCCGTGAGGGTGCGGACGTGGCCATTTCCTACCTGCCGGAGGAGCAGGAGGACGCAGACCGCATTGTGAAGCTCATCGAGGACGCCGGGCGCAAAGCAGTGGCGATCCCGGGCGACTTGCAGGAGCTGGACAACTGCGTGGCCGCGGTGGAAAAGACGGTCGAGGGCCTGGGCGGCATTGACATCCTGGTCAACAACGCCTCGCGCCAGGTGTGGAATGACGGCATCCTCAATATTTCCGACGATGACTTCGACGCCACCATGAAGACCAACATCTACTCCGCATTCCGTGTGACCAAGGAAGCGGTCAAGCACATGGATCCGGGGTCATCCATCATCTTTTCCACTTCCATCCAGGCGTACTCGCCGTCGAAGGAACTGCTGGATTACGCCATGACCAAGGCAGCCTTCAACAACCTGGCCAAAGGCCTGTCCGGTGAGCTGCTGCCGTCGAAGGGCATTCGCGTCAACGCGGTCGCGCCGGGGCCGATCTGGACCGTGATCCAGCCGGCCGAGGGGCAGCCCAAGGAGGTCGTGGACAACTTCGCGCAAGACTCCGACATCGGCCGCCCGGGGCAGCCCGCGGAGCTCGCTGGCGCGTACGTCTTCCTCGCGTCCGAGGCCGCGTCCTACATCTCCGGCGAGACACTCGCGGTGACCGGCGGTGCGCTAACTCCGTAGCGCTGAACACCGTTCAAAACGGCCGGTGAGCTGCTAGAGTTCTAGCTCATGCACGCCCATGAAATCGCCGACATCGACGCCGCCCACATCTGGCACCCCTACGCAGAACCGGGGCAATTCACCTACCCGGTCGAAAGCGCGGCCGGCGCGCGCATCACGCTTTGCGACGGCCGCGTGCTCATCGACGCCATGTCCTCCTGGTGGGCCGCAATCCACGGCCACTCCAACCCGCGCCTGGTCGCGGCGGCCGAGGCGCAGATTGCCAAGATGAGCCACGTGATGTTCGGCGGGCTCACCCACGAGCCGGCGGCGACGCTGACGAAACGCCTTCTCGACCTCACCGGCGGGGCGTTTTACCAGGTGTTTTATTCCGATTCCGGGTCCGTGTCGGTGGAAGTGGCGATGAAGATGGCGCTGCAGTACGCCATCGGGCAGGGGCACCCAGAACGCACCACGTTTTTGACCTGGCGCTCCGGCTACCACGGCGACACGTTCGCCACCATGAGCGTGTGCGACCCGGAGGGCGGCATGCACGCGATGTGGGGCGACGCGCTGAAACCGCAGGTGTTCGCGCCCGCCCCGCCGGTACGCGGGGCGGGCGCCGCCGACCGCGATGCCTACCTCGAACAGTTCGCGCGCCTGATCACGCCGGAGATCGCCGGCGTCATCGTCGAGCCGGTGGTCCAGGGTGCCGGCGGCATGCGCTTCCACGACCCCGAGTTGCTTTCAGGGCTGCGCACACTTTGCGACGCCTCCGGCATCCCCCTCATCGCCGACGAAATCGCCACCGGCTTCGGCCGCACCGGCCAACTGTTCACCACCCTGGACAACGGCGTGGTGCCCGACATCATGTGCGTGGGCAAGGCGATGACCGGCGGGTTCATGACACTTGCGGCCACCCTCGCCACCGAGAAGATCGCATCCGGGATGCAGCCGAAAGCGCTCATGCACGGCCCGACGTTCATGGCGAACCCGCTCGCGTGCGCGGTCGCAGCCGAGTCCGTCGCAATGGTGGCGGAGGGGCAGTGGCGCGGCCAGGTCGCCCGGATCGAAGCCGGCCTCGAGCGCGGCTTGCGCCCACTGGCGGATCTCCCGGGCGTGGCGGACGTGCGCGTGCTCGGGGCTATCGGCGTGGTCGAGCTCGAGCACGACGCGCCCATGCGCGAGACCACCGAGGCCGCCATGGCCGAGGGAGTGTGGATCCGTCCGTTCGGCCGGTTGATCTACACCATGCCGCCGTACATCTGCACGGAAGAAGACGTCGCCCAGATCTGCCGGGGTATCACGGCAGCAGTCAAGGAGGCCACGAAATGATCATCGCCATCACCGGCACGAATACCGACGTGGGCAAGACGGTGGCCACCGCCGCCATCGCCGCCGTGCTCAAGCGCCGCGGCGTCGACGTCGTGGCAGCCAAACCCATCCAGACGGGGGAGGCACCGGGGCAGGGGGACGCGGCAGCCGTCGAGAAGCTTGCTGGCGTTGCGACCTTCGAGCGGTGGCGCTACCCGGAGCCACTCGCACCGAACCTCGCCGCGCGGCGGGCGGGCATCCAAACCCCGAGCCTGGACGAGGTAGCCGAATGGATCCGCAGCCTCGACGCCCCCGGGCGCGTCGTGCTGGTCGAAGGCGCCGGCGGGCTGCTGGTGCGACTCGCGGACGACTACACGCTCGCCGACATCGCCAAGGCCACGCGCGCGCCGCTGGTGGTGGTGACTTCGCTCGGCCTGGGCAGCCTGAATCTCGCCGAGCTGACCTGCGTCCACGCCCGCGCCATGGGGCTGGAGGTGCTGGGGCTGATCGGCGGCAGCATGCCGGACAACCCGGACCTGCCCACGCGCCTCAACGTCGAGGAGCTGCCGGAAGTTACCGGCGCCGAGTACTGGGGCCACCTGCCGGAAGGCTGCGGGCGCCTCAACCCGGCCGAATTTGCGGAGGTCGCCTGGGACGCGATCGGGGAGGCCGTGCGCGTAGGCTCGCGTGCATGATTGACGCCCGCGACACCGCCCTCATCTTCGAGGGCGGAGGCACCCGCAACTCGTACACCGCCCCTGTGGTGGAAAAGCTCATCGCGGAGGAGGTCCAGGTCGGCTGGGTCGGCGGCATTTCCGCCGGTTCGGTGCACGCGTTGAACTTCGCCTCCCGCGACACATGGCGCTCCGAGAACGCGTTCACGGAGTTCGTGGGCAACCCCAAGTTCGGCGGGTGGCGCTCTGTGGTGAGAGGCAAGGGCCTGATCAACGGCGAGTGGGCGTACGAGCAATCCGAGGACGTCCTGCCGTTCGACTTCGACGCGTTCGCCCGGACCACCGAGGAGGTCCACGTTGAGGCTGTGCGGGCCGACACGGGGGAGACGGTGGCGTTCAACCGCGACGACCTGCGCACCTTGGAGGACGTCGCCCTTGCCGCGCGAACGTCATCGACGCTGCCGATCCTGATGAAGATGCGCGAAATCGACGGCGTGCCCTACGTCGACGGCGCGCTGGGCACCTCGGGCGGTTTGCTCATCGACGCCGCCCGCGCCGCCGGTTACTCGCGTTTCCTCGCCGTGCTCACCCGCCCGCGCGATTACGTCAAGGGGCCGCAGAAACGCGAGCGCGCCGTGCGCCACATCCTGCGCAACACGCCGAAAGTCGCCGACGCGATGGTCGCTCGACCCGAGATCTACAACGCTGCGAAGCAATCGCTTATCGACGAAGCTGCCGCCGGCAACGCCTACATCTTCTTCCCCGACGAGATGGGGGTCGAATCCACCGAGCTCGACGCGGAGAAACTGCGGGCGAACTACGCGGCCGGCCAGGCCCAGGTTGAGCGCGATTGGCCTGCGATGCGCGAGTTCCTCACCGCGAAGCGCTAGTCCGCGATGAGCGGCTCGATGGTCAGCTCCGGGTGCTCCTTCTCGACGAACGCGAGCTTCCACTTGTCGCCGAACAGGGCGATGAGCTCGCCGTCGGTGCGGGTGAAGATCTCCACGCCGCGCTGTCGGCCCAGCTCCGGGGCGGACTCGGCGTCGGTGCGGCGCGCCACCGAGTACGGGATCGGTTCGGTGACGGTCTCGACGTTGTACTCGTTTTCCATGCGAGCCTGCATGACCTCGAACTGCATCGGGCCGACGGCGGCCATGACGGGGGCGGCGTCGCCGCGGGCGTCGTTGCGCAGGATCTGAACGACACCCTCGGCATCCAGCTGGTCCAGCGCTTTGCGGAACTGCTTGTACTTGCCCAGCGACTTCGCGCGCAGCGTGCGGAAGTGCTCCGGCGCGAACTGCGGCATCGGCGGGAACTGGACCTTCTTGCCGGCGTAGATCGTGTCGCCGGGCGCCAGCGCGCCAGCGTTGACCAGGCCGATGATGTCGCCGGGGTACGCCGTCTCCACGGTGTCGCGGTTGCGGCCGAACACCGTCAGCGCGTACTTCGTGGAGAAGCTGCGCCCGGACTGCGCGTGCGTGACCTGCATGCCGCGGTCGAACTCGCCGGAGACCACGCGCATGAACGCCAGGGTGTCGCGGTGGTTTTTGTCCATGCCGGCCTGGACTTTGAACACCACGCCGGAGAAGTCGTCGCCGACCTCGCGCTGCTCGTCCATCGCGGCGGTGGAGGCCTCGACGGCCTTCGGGTCCGAGGCACGGCCCTCGGGTGCCGGGGCGATGGCGCACAGCGTGTCCAGGATCTGGTGCACGCCGAAGTTCAGCATCGCGGAGGCGAAGATGATCGGCGAGGTGATGCACTGCTCGAAGAGCTGCTGGTCGTGCACGGCGCCGTCCTCAAGCAGAAGCGACGCCTCCTCGAGGGCGGTCTCCCACACGTCGCCCTCTTTCGCCAAGGCTTCGTCGGGGGAGTAGTGCTCCTCCGGGGCGATGGTGGAGCCGCCGGCGGTGCGCGTGAAATGAATGTACTCGTCGATGGAGCCTGCGACATCGACGTGCGCGAGCCCGCGGAAATCGCCCGCCTCGCCCACCGGCCAGTACAGCGGAGTCGGCTGCAGGTCGATCTCGGAGACGATCTCGTCGACAAGCTCGAGCGGCTCGCGGCCCACGCGGTCCCACTTGTTGATCACGGTGACAATCGGCAGCCCGCGGGCCTTGCACACGCGGAAGAGTTTCAGGGTTTGCGGCTCGAGGCCTTTGGCTGCGTCGATAAGCATCACTGCGGCATCGACGGCGGAAAGCACGCGGTAGGTGTCCTCCGAGAAGTCCGCGTGGCCCGGGGTATCCACCAGGTTGACCACGTACGGCTCGCCCTCGTGGCCGTCGGGCGCGTACTCGAACTGCAGCGCCGAGGACGCGACCGAGATGCCGCGGTCCTTCTCCATCTCCATCCAGTCCGACACGGTGGACTTGCGGTTGCCCTTGCCGTGCACCGCGCCCGCCTCCGAAATGACGTGCGCGTGCAGCGCCAGCGCCTCCGTAATCGTCGACTTACCGGCGTCCGGGTGGGCGATAACGGCGAATGTGCGGCGGCGCGCGGCCTCGGAAACGGTACTCATAAGCAGCTAGCTTATCGACGCACCTCCGGCCAAGTACAGTCGTGCCCATGACAACAATCGGAGTATTTCTTGGATCTGTACGCAACGGCCGCATCGGCGAGCAGGTCGGCTCCTGGGTGATGGACGCCGCGGCCGAGCACGACGCGGACTACCGCCTGCTCGACCTGGCCGAGTTCGACGTGCCGCACCTCATCGCGGAGGTTGTGCCGGGCGCGGCGAATAAGCAGTACGACGACCCAGCCGTCACCGCCTGGTCCAAGGCCGTCGACACCTGCGACGGGTTCGTCTTTGTCACACCGGAGTACAACCACTCCATCCCGGGCACGATGAAAAACGCCTTCGACTCACTGTTCGGCGAGTGGGCCGGCAAGCCGGTGGCGTTTGTGGGCTACGGCGCGGACGGCGGCGTGCGCGCGGTCGAGCACTGGCGCCAGATCGTGGCGAACCTGTCCATGACAGACATCCGCAACCAGGTGGTGCTGAACATCTTCGGCGAGGACGTCAACGACGGCGAGCTTTCCCCGCGCGAGCACAAGCAGGCGGCGCTCACGCGCGCGCTGAGCGACCTGGAGGAGAAGCTGGGCTAGTCCGCCAGCGGAAGCTCGAACTTCAGGCCCTCACATGTGATGCGCCCGGTCTGCTTGCCGTTCCACTCAGGCGTAAAGCCGACCTCTTCGAGCGCCTCGATGACTGTCTGGCCGATCTCGGCGTCGGACTCGTCGCCGGGGTTGTCAAGGGAGCTGAAGCCGAAGTAGAGCCGCCCGATGTGGATCACACAGTCCACGTCCTGCATGGTGCAGTAGGCATAGCCCTTGCGGCCTTCTTCGCGGGCCAGGTCGGCACCGTCGTCGGCAGCCTCGCCCTTGTCGTAGCCCGTGTCGAAGGAAAACGAGAGGTCGCGCTTCGCCAGCGCCTCGCGCAGGGCCTCGATGCGCTTGGCGTCCTCGGAGGCCTCGGGGACGAAGCGGGCGTATTCGTCGCGGACTTCTTCGAAGACGGACACGGGGACGCCATCGTCCTCGAGACCGCTGATGATCATGGCTGAGCCCCAGCCGTGGCAAAGCTGGAGACAGACTTCGCTGGTGGTCTCGTCGGGTTCAAAAAGGCCGGTTGCGGGCGGGTATTTGCTGTCGAACATGGCATGGCGGGTCATGCCCCACAACCTACCGTGTTGCGTGGATCACGTTCTGTGCTTTGGCTACGCCTTCGCTGACAATCAACTGCACGGCCTTTGCAGCGAGCGTGACTTGGCCGGAGATGTCGCCGTCGATGGGGGAGAGCACCCAGTCCGGCACTGCCATGCCCTGCGGCGGTCGCCCGATGCCCATGCGCACGCGCAGGTAGTCGCGGGTGCCCAGGTGCTCGGTGATGGATTTCAGTCCGTTGTGGCCGTTTTCGTTGCCGCCGAGTTTCACGCGCACTTTCCCGGCGGGCAGGTCCAGCTCGTCGTGCACCACGATGATGCGCTCCGGCGCCACGCCCAGTTGTTTCGCCAGCGGGCCGACGGCCTCGCCGGTGGTGTTCATGTACGTCGTGGACCGGGCGTAAGCCACGCCGTCGCGCACCTGCACGAGCGCCTTGACCCCCGGCACCGGCGTAAGCTCGCCGGCCAACTCGTCGAGCGCCATGTACCCCACGTTGTGCCTGGTGGCGGCGTATTTTTCGCCCGGGTTGCCCAGCCCCACCACGAGCCACTGCGCCTCCAGCTTGGGGGTGCGTTTGCGCCTGAAGAATCCGAACATGACGCATACTCTAGCCATGGACTTTCCACGCGTGATCGCAGCACCCATGGCCGGAGGGCCGTCCACGCCCGCACTCGTCAACGCGGTGAGCTTCGGGTTTATCGCGCTCGGCACCTGCACCGTCGCCCAAGCCTGCGAGTGGCTCGCCGCGTGCGAGCCGCCGTTCGGCGCCAACCTCTTCGTGCCGCAGCGGGAGCCTTTGCTTGACGACGTCCACGCGGTCGCCCGCCGCCTCAACCAACCAGTGCCGGACATCTCCTCCGATTACGCGGAGAAGTTCGCGCTCGTTCTCGACGCCGCGCCGGCGGTGGTCTCGTCCACGTTCGGCTGCTTCACCGAAGACGAGATCGCCCAGCTGCACGCCGCGGGCTCGGAGGCGTGGGCGACGGTGACCAACCCCGCCGAGATCGCCGAGGCGAAGCGCAGGGGAGCAGACGGCGTGATCGTCCAGGGTCCGCGCGCCGGCGGCCACCGCGCAACCTGGGACCAGCACGAGGATCCGGACCAGCGGACGCTGGAGGAACTGCTCGCGCTGGCCGACGGTCCTGTGATCGCGGCGGGAGGGGTGCGGGGACCGGAGGACGTCGAAAAGCTTGGCGTCCCTGTCGCCTGCGGCACCGCGTTTTTGCTTGCCGACGAAGCCGGCACCAGCGCGCGCAACCGCGAACTGCTGCGCACGGATGCGCCCGCGGTGGTCTCGCGCGCGTTTTCCGGACGGTGGGCGAGCGGGGTGGAAACCGCGTTCACCCGCGAGCACCCGGGCCTGCCGCCGACGTACCCGTACTTGCGCCCCATGACCAGGGACAACGACTACTGCCTCGTCGGCGCGGACCGCGGTGACCTCATGGCCGCACCGGCGCACGAAATCGAGCGGATGCTAACGCCCTAGCTGGCGGGGCGATGTTAGGGGCATGAAACTTTCCAAGATTGCGATTGCCACCGCAACCACCGGCGCGCTCGCAATGGGCGCGCTCGCCCCAGCCGCCCCTGCTGCAAATGATCGCCGAGGCTGAGGTCCGCCTGCTGGACCAGCTCGGCCGCTAATACACCCGCGTGGTGTTCTCGATCGCGCCCAAGCCCTCGATCTCCACGCGCACCGTGTCGCCGTTAGCGAGGTAGCGCTTCGGGTTGCGGGCGTGGCCCACGCCGGCGGGGGTGCCGGTGGCGATGACGTCGCCCGGCTCGAGCGGGTAGAGGTGCGAGATGAACTCCACCAGCTTCGCCGGCGTGAACACGAGGTCGTCGGTGGGGGCGTGCTGCATCACTTCGCCGTTGACGGTGGTGGTAATCGCGGGCCCCGGCTGCCACTCGGTGTCCAGCCACGGGCCGAAGCCCGCGGTCTTCTCCAGCGACTTGCCCTGGTGCCACTGCTGCGTGCGCTTTTGAAAGTGTCGCTGGGTGTAGTCGTTGATCACGGAGTATCCCGCGATGTGCTCGGCGCCGTTGGTTGCGTGGCGGGCGCGGGTGCCGACGATCACCGCGAGCTCGCCCTCAAAATCCAGGGTGTCGGCGTTGAAGCTGGGCACCTCGGCGTCGTCGTAGGCGCCGATGAGCGCCTCCGGGTACTTGATGAACAAGGTGGGCACGTCCGGCTGCTCATGGCCCATCTCCGCGATGTGCTTGGCGTAGTTCAGCCCCACGCAGATGATCTTGCCGGGGCGCGGGATCACCGGCGCGAGGTCGCCCGGGGTGAAGGTGATCTCCTCGCCTTCCTCGAAGGTGCCGTCGCGCAACAGCTTTCCGACGCCCTCCGCGCCCAACGTCACCGCCCTTCCCTCGCCGATAACGCGGGCGGCGGTGGTGGTGTCTCCGGTCCTGATCGTGGCAAGCTTCATACGCGCTAGCCTATCGCGCGCAGGATCTCATCCGCCGCGTCCGCGGACGCGATAGCAAGGTCCACCTGCTCCTTCGCGCTGAATGGTTTCAGCACGTAATCCGCCGGGGCCATCCGCCCGGGCGGGCGGCCGATGCCCACGGCCACCTTGTTGTACGGCTTGCCGCCGAGCGACTTCGTGATGGACTTCAGCCCGTTGTGCCCGTGGTCGCCGCCGCCGAGGCGCAGCTTCACGTCGCCGAGCTCCAAATCCAGCTCGTCGTGCACCACGTACAGGTCCTCCGGCTGCACGCTGAAGTAATCCATCAACGCTTTGACCGGCCCGCCGGAGACGTTCATGAAAGACCGGGTGCGTGCGAGGACCGCATGGTCGTCGTCAAGCAAACGCCCCTTCGCAAGCTCGGCGATCTCCGTATTCGTGCGCTTGTGCACCGCGAGCTGCGCCGGCATGGGGGTTGCGCGGCCGAGCAGCTCTTCGACCACGAACACGCCCGCGTTGTGCCGCGTGGCCGCGTACTGGGGGCCGGGGTTGCCAAGGCCGACGATCAAAATAGTCACGACCCGAGAATAACCCACCCAAAAATACGGAAAACCCGCCGCCGTGGGAATACGGTGGCGGGTCCGGCGGCGGAGGGTTTACTCCTCGTCGCCCTCCTCCTCGGCCGGAGCCTCGGACTCGGCGCCTGCCTCAGCGCCACCTTCCTCAGCGGCCTCGGCCTCAGCCTCGAGGTCCTCGTCAACCTGCTCGAAGGTGACGTTGACCAGCAGGGTCTCCGGGTCGGAGATGAGCTCTGCGCCCTCCGGCAGCTTCACGTCGGAAGCGTGGAGCGTGTCGCCGATCTCCTTGCCCTCGATGGAGACGGTCAGCTCGTCCGGGATGGACAGCGCGTCGATCTCGATCTCGACGTAGTCGGTCTCCTGCAGCACAACTGCGCCCGGAGCTGCCTCGCCCTCGGTGACAACCGGGACCTCGACGGTGACCTTCTCGCCGCGCTTAATGCCGAGCAGGTCGATGTGGTCGATGTCCAGGGTGATCACGTTCTGGTCGATGTGCTTGACCATGGCCAGCAGCTTCTCGCCGTCGAGCTCGAGCTCGACGATGGCGTTGGTGCCGTCGTTACGCACGACTGCGGTCATCTCGATGCGGTCGACCGCGAAGTGGATGTTGTCGATGCCCTTTTCGTACAGGACGCCCGGGATCTTGCCGTCGCGGCGCAGACGGCGTGCGGAGCCCTTGCCGAACTCCTCGCGACGCTCACCCTTGATAACGGTGGGGGTAATAGCCATGTTGTACTCCTTCGTTGGGAAGGGCCACAGGCCTTGCCTGCGACCACTGAACGGATGTGTGCTCGTCGAGTGATCGCAAAAGGATCTCAAAATCGCGTCGATAACGGCCTTTGAAGGCCCTCGCCGAGACTGCTACAGGGTAGCAGCCGGTTTCTGCCACACAAAATGCCCGCTCGCCTGGGCTTCCTCGTGCTCGTGCCCCAGCGGGATGCCGCCACGTTCGCGCATCAAAAGCGTGACGACGAAGCCAGTGACCGTCGCCGCCATCAAGTACACGGTGATCGCGGCGGTGCCGCCGGTTGCCTCGCGCAGGGCGGCGGCGATGGTGGGGGCGAACGCGCCTCCCAAAATCGCGCCGAGCGCGTACGAGATGGAGGCGCCGGACGCGCGGATGGAGGCGGGGAACAGCTCAGCGTAGAACGCGCCGATCTCGCCGTAGGTCAGCCCCAACCCGACGGTGAGGAAGACCAGCGCCGCGGTGATCTTCGGCAGCGACCCGGTGTTCACCAGCGGGAACAAGGCCAGCACGCCAGCCGCCTGCACCACAAAGCCAATCAGAAGGGTGCGGCGCCGGCCGATGATGTCGGACACCCAGCCCGCGAACGCGGTGGTGCACAGCCAAGTGGCGGCGGAGGCGGTGACGGCCCACAGGATGTCGCCGCGCTCCAAGGCGAGCCCGGCCGGGTCGGTGACGTAGTTCTGGATGTAGCCGCCGGTGGTCATGTAGCCCACCGTGCCGTTGGCGGCGAAGATCAGCGCCGCGGCAAGAACGAGCCCGGCGTGGCGCTTGAACAGCGAGCCGACCGGGTTGCGCGCGCCGACCTCGCGCATTTCCTCCACCACCGGCGATTCGTCGACGCCCGTGCGGATCCACCAGCCCAACACCGTCAACCCGACGGAAAGCAAAAACGGCACGCGCCAGCCCCACTGCATGAACGCCTCGCCGGGGGCGATGATGGTCATCAGCGCCAGCACGCCGGAGGACAGCAAGAGCCCCGCCGGCACGCCCACCTGGGGCCCGGCGCCGTAGAGTCCGCGCTTGTTGTCCGGCGCGTGCTCCACGGCCAAAAGCACTGCCGAGCCCCATTCGCCGCCGGCGGACGTGCCTTGCAGGATGCGCAGGACCACCAGCGCGGCCGGCGCGATCCAGCCGGCGGTCTCATACGTGGGCAACAGCCCGATCAGCGCGGTGGCGGTGCCCATGGTGAACAGCGTGACCATGAGCACGCCGCGCCTACCCAGCCGGTCGCCGAAGTGGCCCGCCAGCACCGCGCCCAACGGGCGGAACAGAAAGGACAGGCCGACGGTGAGGAAACTGGCGATCGTCGCCGCCGCGGGCCCGAGCGGGCCGAACATCACCTTGTTAAACACCAGCCCTGCCACGGCGGCGTAGAGGAAGTAGTCGTACCACTCGATGGCGGTGCCGATGGTCGTGGCCGCGATGACGCGGCGGCGCTCACTGCGCACGGGCCCAGGCCTCCAATAGCGCGTCGGTTTCTTCCGTGTTGGTCACGGTCACACGGATGCCCTCGGGGAAGACGCGCACCAGCACGCCTTCTGTGGCGAGCCGGTCCGCCAGCTCTTGGCCGGCGCCGGGCAGCCACACAAAGTTCGCCTGGCTTTCTGCGAGCCCAAGCTTGTCGACGACACGGCTCCGCTCGGCCACCGTGCCGTCGATACGCGCACGCAACTCGTCTGAAGCCGAAAGTGACGCGAGTGCCGCGACCTGCGCGACGGAGCTGACGGAAAACGGCACCGCCACCTTGTTCAGCGCCTCGATAACAGCCTGCGGGCCGAAGGCGTAGCCGATGCGCGCGCCCGCCAGCCCGTACGCCTTGGAGAAGGTGCGCAGCCCCACAACGTTGGGGTAGCGGTTGATGACCTCGGTGGCGACGGGGGTGTCGGCGGCCTGGTTGTACTCGAAGTAGGCCTCATCAAGCGCGACCAGTACGTCTGCGGGCACCGCGTCCATGAACGCGGCGAACTCCGCGTCCGTGACGGTGGTGCCGGTGGGGTTGTTCGGGTTGCACACGAAGATGAGCTTCGTGCGCTCGGTAACGGCCGCGGCGAGGGCAGACAGGTCCACCCGGTGGTCGGCGGTCAGCGGCACAGGCACAGGGGTCGCGCCCGCGATCTGGGCGAAGATGGGGTAGGCCTCGAAGCTGCGCCACGGGAAGGCCACCTCGTCGCCCGGGCCCGCGGCGGCGGTGACCAGCTGCTGGCACAGGGCGGACGAGCCGGTGCCCACCGCAACCTGCTCGGGCGCCACGCCGAGGTGCTCAGCCAGCGCCGCGCGCAGCTGTACTGCGCCCATGTCCGGGTAGCGGTTGACCTCGCCGAGCGCTTTACTCATGGCGTCGAGCACGCTGGGCAGCGGGCTCTCGGCGCATTCGTTGGAGGACAGCTTGATGGCGCGTTCGTCGCGCACGCCCGGAACATACGCGGGCAGCGAGTCAAGGTCGGGGCGGATCATGCGCGGCTCCTCTGCGTGGTCAGTGAGATCAGGCCCAGCACGATGATCCAGCCGGTCAGCGTGGCAAGGCCCATGCGGTATTCCGGCAGAATACCCATCAGCACGAGGACCAGGACGAAAAACCCGATGCAGACCCAGTTGGCAACCGGGTACAGCGGGGCGGGAAAGGTTGCGCTCTTGGAGGTTTTGCGGAAGTTCAGGTGCGAGATGCAGATGCCCGCCCAGGTGATCAGCTCTGTGCCGACGATGATGGCCAGCAGCACCGCGAAGATCTTGCCTTCGAAGAAGAAGTTCAGGATGACCACGGTGCCCATCAGGGCGGCGTCGAAAAGCAGGGCTTTGGTGGGCAGCCCCTTCGCGCTGGTGGCGGCGAACGCGCGGGGCGCCTGGCCGTTGCGGGCGAGGTCGCGCAGCATGCGCGCGCCCGAGTACGTCATGGTGTTGAGCACAGAGAACACCGCAACCACGATGACCACGTTGAGTGCGGTTGCGGCCGGGCCGAAGCCCACGCCGGCGAGGACGCGGATGAACGGGCTTTCGTTCGTTTCCTGCTCGTTCCACGGCGCGAGCAGCAAGATGGTGCCGATGCCGCCGAGGTAGAACACCAGAATGCGCCACACCACGGAGTTCACGGCGCGCGGGATGGCCTTCTCCGGGTCGTCCGCCTCGCCGGCGGCGGTGCCGATGGACATGATGCCGCCGAACGTGAACGTCACCGCCACCAGCGCGAACAGCACGCCGGAGATGCCGTTGGGCATGAACCCGCCGTGGTCGGTGATGCTGGACAATCCGATCGCCTCGTCCGGGCCGAGACCCACCACGAGCGCGAACCCGAGCACGATCATCAGCACAAGCGCTGCGACCTTGATCAGCGACAGCCAGTACTCCGTCGCGGCGAACACCCGGACGTTGAACAGGTTGAGCACCACCACCAGCAGCAGCGTCACCAGCGCGGTGACCCAGTGCGGCAGCCCCGGAAACCAGTAGTCCAAAAACGTGCCCATGGCGGTCAACTCCAGCATGCCCACCACGACGGTGGTGAACCACCAGTTCCAGCCGGTGATGAAGCCGGCCACCGGCCCGATGAACGCGCGCGAGTACGCCGCGAACGACCCGGAGACCGGGTGCTCGACCGCCATCTCGCCGAGCATGCGCATGAGGAAGTACACGATCACGCCGACAAGCGCGAACGAGATCAGCACCGCGGGCCCGGCGTACTGGATCGATCCGGCGGAGCCCAAAAACAGGCCCGTGCCTATCGACGAACCAAAGGCAATCATCATCAATTGCCTACTCTTGACGCTCCTGTTCAGCCCCTGTTCTTGCAGGCTGTCGTTCTGGCTCACGGTTTAGTTTCCTGTCGGTGGTCGGGTGGTGGTGCGGGACATGCCGCGGAATTCGGCGATGGCGGTGTCGCCGTCGTAAAGCGTGACGTCCGAAAGCCCGTTTCTGCCCCACGTGTGGCGCTCGCGCGCGACGCCGCGGATGGTGCGGCCCATCTTCGCGGGCGCGAGGTAGATCATCTCGGACTGCGCGCTGACGGTCGGGTCGGTTCGCCGCGAGTTGCACGCGCCGCCGAACAGCGCGTCGGCGAAGGTGAACAGCACGCCGCCTTGGCACACGCCGAAGCCGTTGGCGTGGCGCGCTTCCACCGTGAACTCGCCCTCAGCCACACCCGGCTCAAGCCGCGTGATGGTGGCGCCGAGGTACTCCAGGGTGGCGTCGTTGTCGAACATGGACTTCGCGTGCTCGAGGTCGGGGGTGAAATCCACCGACGGGGCGTAGCGCTCGTACATCCTTATTCCTTCCCGTATGCGTGAAGCCGGGGCAGCGCAAGTGCTGCCCCGGCTGAGTCCCGGCGAACCGCGGCGTTTACGCCTGACCCTCGAACAGGGTGGTCACGGAGCCGTTTTCAAAAATCTCGTGGATCGTCTTGGCCAAAAGCGGCGCAATGGAGAGCACCGTGAGGTTGCTCCAGCCTTCGGTGTCCTGCGGCAGGGTGTCGGTGGTGATGACTTCCTCGGCGCCGCAGTCGCTGAGGCGCTCGCGTGCCGGGTCGGAGAACACGCCGTGGGTGCAGGCGATGACCACGGACTTCGCGCCGGCCTCCTTGAGCACGCCGACGGCGCCGGCGATGGTGCCGCCGGTGTCGATCATGTCGTCCATGAGGACGCAGTCCTTGCCGTCGACGTCGCCGACGACGCGGTTGGACACGACCTTGTTCGCTGCGTCGATGTCACGGGTCTTGTGCACGAACGCCATGGGGGCGTCGCCGAGCATGTTGGCCCACTTCTCGGCGGTCTTCACGCGGCCGGCGTCGGGGGAGACCACCACGAGGTTGTCCAGCGGGTACTTGGACTTGATGTAGTCCACCAAGATCGGCTGGGCGTGCATGTGGTCCAC
Source organism: Corynebacterium sp. ACRQP (assembly GCF_022345915.1). NCBI lineage: Bacteria > Bacillati > Actinomycetota > Actinomycetes > Mycobacteriales > Corynebacteriaceae > Corynebacterium > Corynebacterium sp. ACRQP. The sequence goes on from NZ_JAKRMZ010000027.1 coordinate 30,108, forward strand.
CGGGCCGTCGAAGAAGCCCTGGATCTGGTCGGTGTGCAGGTCCACGGACACGATGCGGTCCGCGCCGGCGGCGGTGAGCAGGTCCGCGATCAGGCGGGCGGAGATCGGCTCGCGGCCGCGGTGCTTCTTGTCCTGGCGGGCGTACGGGTAGAACGGCAGGATCGCGGTGATGCGCTTGGCGGAGCCGCGCTTGAGCGCGTCGATCATGATCAGCTGTTCCATCAGCCACTTGTTCAGCGGCTGGGCGTGGGACTGCATGACAAAGCAGTCGGCCCCGCGGACGGACTCTTCGAAGCGGATGAAGATTTCGCCGTTGGCGAAGTCGCGCGCGGTGGTGGGCACCAGCTCGATGCCGAGCTCTTTGGCCACAGCTTCTGCGAGGTCCGGGTGGGCGCGTCCGGTGAAGACCTTGAGGTCCTTGTGGTTTTCGGTGGAGTAACCAGTCATGAAATTAACCCTCTCGCTTCGCGTTTTTCGCAGCCTCTGCCGCTTCGGTGCCCGGGCGGCGGTCTTCCACCCAGCCTTCGATGTTGCGCTGGCGGCCTTCCTTGATGGCAAGCGCGCCGGCGGGCACATCTTCCGTGACCACTGTACCCGCGCCGGTGTAGGCGCCATCACCGATGTTGACCGGCGCGACGAACATGGTGTCGGAGCCGGTGCGGCAGTAGTCGCCGATGGTGGTGTGGTGCTTGTTCACGCCGTCGTAGTTGGCAAAGACGGAGCTTGCGCCGATGTTGGAGTGCTTGCCCACCGTGGCGTCGCCGATGTAGGTCAGGTGCGGCACCTTGGAGCCTTCTCCGATCTTGGCGTTCTTGGATTCGACGAAGCCGCCGAGCTTGCCGCGGGCGCCGAGTTCGGTGCCGGGGCGGATGTAGGTGAACGGGCCGACGGTGGCTTCCTCGCCGATGACGCCGAGCTCGCCCTGGGTGCGCACGACGGTGGCGCGGGCGCCGACTTCCATGTCGGTCAGGGTGGTGTCCGGGCCGATTTCGGCGCCGTCGCCGATGACGGTGGAGCCCCACAGCTGGGTGTTCGGGTGGATGACCACGTCGCGGCCGATTTCCACCTCGACGCCGATCCAGGTGGTGTCCGGATCGATCACGGTCGCACCACCCCGCATCGCCTTCTCGACGAGCCTGCGGTTGAGCTCCTTGCCTGCCTCCGCCAGCTGCACCCGGTCGTTCACGCCGGCGAGCTCGCGGGCGTCGGGGGCGGTAAACGCGGTGACCCGGAGGCCGTCGTTACGCGCGATGCTCAAAACATCGGTGATGTAGAACTCGCCCTGGGCGTTGTCCGGGGTGACGCGCGTGAGTGCGTCGCGAAGCACCTTGCCGTCGAAGGCGAACACGCCGGAGTTGACCTCGTGAACCTTGCGCTGCTCGTCGGTGGCGTCCTTTTCCTCCACGATCTCAAGGACGTCGCCGGCCTCGCCGCGGATGATGCGGCCGTAGCCGGTGGGGTTGTCGAACTCGAGGGAGAGCACGGTAACCGCCGCGTGCTCGGACTCATGCTTGTCGACGAGCGCCTGCAGGGTCTCCGGGGTCAGAAGCGGCACGTCGCCGTTGGTGACCACCACGGTGCCGTCGAAGTCCGGGATTGCGGAAAGGCCCACCTGCACCGCGTGGCCGGTGCCGTTTTGCTCCTCCTGGACGGCCTGGCGGATCTCCACGTGCATCTGCTCGGCGATCTGCTCCACGGCCGGGGCGACCTGGTCGCGCTGGTGGCCGACAACCGCAACCAGGTAGTTGGGGTGCACACCGGCGGCCGCGTGCAGGGAGTGAGACAGCAGGCTGCGCCCGCCGATCTCGTGCAGCGTCTTCTGGCGGTCGGACTTCATGCGGGTTCCGGCGCCGGCCGCAAGCACGACAACGGCACGTTCGAAGTGGGTAGGCACTCGAATGCTCCTTGATTTATAGGGTGTTGAGCGGTTTTTGTCGGCCCCAAGCATAACGCCTAGGCGGCGGCCGCCGAGACTTCTTTCAGGTTCCGCGCGCCGAAAACGCCGGCGTAGCCCACGACGGCCAGGAAGATGAGCGCCGCCTGCGGCCCGAGCACCGCAATCGCCGACGACATCGCGCCGACAACCAGCAGCACAATGCCCATCACGGTGTTGGAGGCGCCGGTGATCATGGTGCGCTTGTCGCCGTCGGCCATGTCCACCAGGTACGTCTTGCGGCTCACGCGCACCGCGGTATGGGCGAGGTTGACCAGGAAGAAGCCCAGCGGCATCACCCAGGCGTTCACCCCAGAAGGCGCCATGCGGGCGCTGAGGACCAGGGCCACGATCACGGTCGAAGCGATACCTGCGGCCCAGGCCATCGTGCTTTTCGACGACCTGTCGGACAACCTGCCCGACACCCTGCCACCCAGAAGGGACGCGCCGCCGGAGGCGATGATGAACGCGCCGAGGCCGGTCAGGTCCGCGCCCTCGTTGCCGGCCATGACCACGATGAACGGGGTGGAAAGTGCGGTGACCAGCATCAGCGAGCGCACCACCAGGAACTTCTGCAGGTCCCGGTCGCTTTTGACCAGCGCCCACATCTCTTTCATGCTCTGGCCGTCTTTGGCTTTCGGCTCCGCCTCTGGCTCGTCGATGCCGCCGAAGACCAGCGACGCCAGCGCCCACGTGGAAGCGCCCACGGCGAGCAGCGCGGCGAGCGCCCACTGCGGCAGGTTGTTCGGCAAAAACGTGAGAATCAGGCCGATGCCGAGGGTGAACGCGCCGGCCAGGGTGGTGGCGCGGCCGGTGATGTCGCCGCGGTGGCCCTTCGAAATCGTGCGGCCCTGCACGTCCTTGCCGGCCAGCGAGCACAGGGAACGGAACAGCGCATGAACGGCGAGCAAGATCAGGATGGCGGCGCCGAGCGGAGCGCCGTCGAGAAGCAATGCGCTTACCGCAATGAGCCCGGCGGCGATGGCTTGGCCCCACGAACCGATGAGCCACACGCGTTTGCGGGAGCGCTTCGAGGTCACCCACGGGCTCAGAAACGCCTGCGGCAGCATTGAGCCGGATTCGCGGATGGGCACGAGGAAGGAGGTCATCACCGCCGGCACGCCCGCGGCGCCGAAGAGCCACGGCAGCACCGTCTTCGGCGCGACGAGCTGGTCGCCGATGTTTTGCAGGCCGTTTGACCAGACGAACCGGCGTGCGTTGCGTTCCTCGCGTTGATCGTTATGCATACAGCGGATAGTAGGGTCGAAAGAGAGTATCAGCGAACCGGGAGGCGGACATGGCAATGAGCAGACGCACATTCTTCAGGGGCACACTTCTTGCGACGGCGGCGCTGGCCGCAGCAGCGACGGGTACGGCGTGCTCGACGTCTTCGCAGACCAAACCGCTGGGCGCGGACGAAAAGGCGCGCCCGCTTCGCATCCCGCCGCTGTACGAAGGCGAGCTCGACGGCAACGTGCGCCGCTTCGAACTGACCGCGCAGGAAGGCGAGTTCGAAATCGTGCCCGGAACCATGACCAAAACCTGGGGCTTCAACGGCCCGTACCAGGGGCCGACGCTGTACATGCGACGCGGCGAGGAAATCGACATGACGGTGCACAACGAGCTGCCGGAGCCGACCGTCGTGCACTGGCACGGCCTGCACCTGCCGGCCGCCGCCGACGGCGGGCCGGCGCTCATGTTCGATCCGGGGAAGTCCTGGTCGCCGTCGTGGACCGTGGACCAGCCGGCCGCGACCTGCTGGTACCACCCACACCCGCACGAGAAGTCCGCCGTCCATGCCTACCGTGGCCTTGCCGGGGGCCTCGTGCTTGACGACGATGACTCCGCCTTCCCCGGCCTCCCCAACGAATACGGGGTAGACGACATCCCCGTGATCATCACCGACGCCAACTTCACCGAAGACGGCCAGCTGGACGAGGACAACGGCTGGGTCGGCTCCACCGTCATGGTCAACGGCATGACCAAGCCGCGCTTCGAGGCGACCACCCGACGCGTGCGCCTGCGCGTGCTCAACGGCGCGACGATGCGCTTCCACCACCTGTCCTTGGGCAAGCCGTTCCACGTGGTGGCCACGGACCAGGGCTTCCTGGGTGCGCCGGTCGAGGTCGACGGCGTGCTGCTCAGCGCCGGCGAGCGCGTGGAGATCGTGGTGGACCTGGAGCCGGGCAAGGACCTGAAGCTGCGCAGCGACGGTGTCCCGGACCTGGGCGGCATGCCGGATAAAGAAACCGCGGAGATGTTCGGCTTCACCGACAAGTTCGACCTGCTGGAGATCGCTGCGCCGTCGGACGACGCACCCGAGGTGTCTGAGCTTGCGGATTCGCTGGTGCCGTTCGAGGTGCCTGACGCGGATTCTGTCGAGGTGGAGCGCGAGTTCCGCATGAACGGCACCGAGATCAACGGCAAGACCATGGACATGACCCGCGTGGACTTCACTGTGGACCACAAGGGCCCAGAGATCTGGCACGTGACCAACGAGAACGACGACATGGCTCACAACTTCCACATCCACGACGCGCGCTTCGCGGTCATCGGCGTGGAAAACGGCGAGTTGGAATTCACCACCGGCTGGCACGACACCATCACCGTCCCGCCGCTGGCCACGGTGAGCCTGCTCGTGGAGATGGGCTACTACCCGGACCCGAGCCTGGCGTACATGTACCACTGCCACATGCTCAACCACGAAGACAGCGGCATGATGGGCCAGTTCGTCATCGTCGAGCCTGGCCAGGAAGCTGACCTGGATCTGCCCGCCGGCCACGGTGGGCACTAGCGGGCAGCGGGGTTAGCCGCGGCGGGGCTAGCCGCGCACGTTGTGGCCGATGACTGCTGGCAGGAGCAGGGGAGCGTCGCCAAGCAGCGCCTTGAGGTTGCCGTCGCGCTCCACCGCACTGGTGACGGTGCGGACCTTCGAACCTGACTTGTCGCGCCCGCGACCCCGGTTGGCACCAGCCGCCATGGGGCCCGCGAAGGCGCCGCCGCGGGCACCGTGGGCGTTTTGGCTTGCCGCTCCGTGCGCCCCGGCGGCGGCGTAGGACGAGCCCGCGCCGTGTGCGCCGGTGCCGCCCGCGCCAGTGCCGCCGATACCTGGGCGCATCCCGTTTGTGCTTTGGCCCGCTCCGGCTCCGGCGCTCGATCCAGCTCCAGCGCCTGTTCCGGCGCCAGTACCGAAGCCGGGCCCAAGTGACGCGCCGCCGCGCTGGCTACCGGCGATCCCGTTGGCGCCAGCGCCGAGACCACGGCCGTTGGTGAGGCCGCCACCGACACCGGTACGCATGCCTGCGCCTGCGCCTGCGCCTGCGCCAGGGCGGGCGTTGTTGGCAAGCCCTGTGCTGGTGCCTTGGCCAGAAGCTGCGCCGCGACCTCCCGCGACGGCGTTGCCCGGTGCGAGGCCGAGTCCAGCGGTGCCGGTGCCGGTGCCGGTGTTGGCGGTGCTCGTACCGGCGTTGGTCTGAGGCGTGCCGTTGAATCCACCGATGGTGGGGGTGAGGGGGTTGGTGGGGGA
>NZ_JAKRMZ010000028.1:0-34787 GCF_022345915.1 Corynebacterium sp. ACRQP
ATGGCGGCGGGGAAACGCCCGGTCCCATTCCGAACCCGGAAGCTAAGCCCGCCCGCGCCGATGGTACTGCCCCCGGGAGGGAGTGGGAGAGTAGGTTACCGCCGACCCAACAACTTCACACCAAGCACCCGCCACAAGCACCTGCTTGCGGCGGGTGCCTTTTCGTATACCAACGCCTGCTGGCGGCTGCTTGCGGGTGTCCGCATTGCGGACAACCCCACCCCCACCAACAATTGGTGTGCACCCACGGATTGTACGAATCAACACAACACCCCCACCGACGCAAAACCGACCTGGGGAAACGCAACATCGCCGTCGATTCGTGCACAACCGGTGCCCCGCATGGCCTCCTCGTCGCCCTCTAACGCTTGCGGACTTACGCATTGCGGACAACCACACCCGCACCCATCATTGGTGCACACCCACGAAACATCCCCGCGGAGACCACGTTGCGGACAACACACCGGCACCCATCATTGGCGCCAACCTCCGCATTGCGGACAACGGCGGCGCCGCCAACAATGGGTGGACACCAACGGACCTGCCGTCCGGTAGGCGGGGTTTCGCAAAAGCTGACAACAGCGTTTTGCAACCTGGAGAAACGCAGGGTGAAAACCGGCCGCTCGTCAACTTCTACGAGACCACCCCCAGGCTGCCGGCGCCATTGCGGACTCCGCATTGCGGACAACCACACCCACACCCATCATTGGTGCACACCCACGAATTGTACAAATCGACAAAACAGCCCCGCCCACCCAAAATCCGCCTGGGCAAACGCGGATGCGCTGTCGATTCGTGCACAACAGCCACGCCAACGCACTTGCTGGTTCATTGTGCCTGACAATCCGGCCTCGACCATTGGGTGCGTATAGTCCCGAAAGAGTGAACGGATAGGAAGGCGGACCTCAATGGCTGAGAAGGGCGAGATCCTTGGGGCAACACCAGACCCGGCAGCACCAGGCCCGGCAACCAGGGCCGCGGCCGCCCGGGCGGTAGGCCTGATCAAGACGTACGGGAAGGGCGACACCGAGGTCAGGGCGCTTGACGGCGTCAGTGTGGAGTTCGGCCGCAACGAGTTCACGGCGATTATGGGCCCGTCCGGGTCGGGAAAGTCCACGCTCATGCACGTCATGGCGGGGCTGGACTCTGCTACGGGCGGCGAAGCTTACATCGGCGAGACGGACCTGTCCCAGCTCAACGACAAGCAGCTCACGGCGCTGCGGCGCGACCGTCTCGGATTCATCTTTCAGTCCTTCAACCTGGTCCCCACCCTCACGGCCGCGGAGAACATCACGCTGCCAACGAACATCGCGGGCGGCAAGGTGGACCCCCAATGGTTCAACGAGGTCACCGACCGCCTCGGGCTATCCAAGCGCCTGGATCACCGCCCGGCGGAGCTGTCGGGAGGTCAGCAGCAGCGCGTCGCGTGCGCCCGCGCGCTGGTGAGCCGCCCGGAGCTGATCTTCGGTGACGAGCCCACGGGCAACTTGGACTCCAACGCCTCGAAGGAAGTCCTGGACATTCTCCGCACGGCGGTGGACAAGGACGGGCAGACGGTGGTCATTGTCACGCATGACGCCCGCGCCGCCTCCTACGCTGACCGCGTGGTGTTTCTGCGCGACGGCAATATCGTCGACGAGATGCGCGATCCGGACATGGATGCCATCCTCCGCGTCATGGCTGGCATGGAGGACTAGATGGCCAACACGTTGACGAAGGTGTCGCTGCGCAACGTCGCGGCGCACAAGCTGCGGCTCGCGCTGACGGTGCTTGCGGTGGTGCTGGGCACGGCGTTCCTGTCTGGTGCGCTGATGTTCACGAACATGCTGTCTGCCACGTTCGATTCGGCCGTCGATACGGCGCTGGAGGACGTGGACGCGGTGGTGCGCCCGACCGAGGGCAGCATCGACATGGACACGTTCAACGCCGTCAAAGAGACCGAGGGCGTCGATCGGGTGAATGTGTTCGTGGATGAACCTGTGGTCGTCGCTAGGCAAGATGAAATTGCGATTCAGACGCAGCTCGGGACCTCCCGCCTCCTGCCTTTCTACAGCGAGGGTGAGGCTGTGGGGAGGGCACCTGTGCTTATCGACGGCTCCGCTCCCACCGCCACCGGCGACATCGCCGTCAACGCGAACGGCGCGCAGAAGTACGGCATCGCGATGGGCGAGAAGCTCATCGTGGTGGACAAGGACGGGCGCAACGAGTTCACCGTCACGGGGCTGTACGAGGACCCGCTGGCGCAGGAGACGTCGCTGGTGATGCGTGTGGGGGAGCAGGCATATCTCGACGTGTACCGGGATGGCGCGTCGGTGCCGGCGGTGACGGTGGATGGGGGAGCTGGGGTCGCCGATAGGCTGAAGGCGCAGTTTCCGGAGTTGGAGGTCCGCGCAGGCGCGGATGTGGCCGAGGAGATGTCGCAACAGATCCGCGAGGGCTTGAGCTTTGTCAGCTACTTCCTCGTCGCGTTCGGCCTGGTTGGGCTGTTGGTGGGGACGTTCCTCATTGCGAACACGTTCTCCATGATCGTGGCGCAGCGCACCCGCGAGTTTGCGCTGCTGCGCTCGTTGGGGGCGTCGCGCGGGCAGATCACCCGCTCGGTGGCGTTCGAGTCCGCGCTGGTGGGACTCATCGGCTCTGCGCTCGGCGTGGCCGGCGGCGTGGGGCTGGTGGCGCTGATCCGGGTGGCGATGGCGCGCTACGGCATGCCGCTGCCGGACGCGGGCACGGGCTTGTCCACCCGCGCGGTGGTGGTGCCGCTGGTGGTGGGCACGCTGGTGACGGTGTTGTCGGCGCTGGCGCCGGCTCGCAAGGCGGGGCAGGTCAAGCCTGTGGAAGCGATGCGCTCCAGCGAGGCCGCCACCCCGCAGCCGATGCGCTGGCGCACTATCGCGGGCCTGGTCCTGGTGGCCGCGGGTGTCGCGGCGGCGGTGTACGCGATGGGCTGGGACGACGGCGCGACCGGCCGCCGCGCGGGCCTGGTGGGCGTGGCGGCACTGGCCGCGATCACTGGCCTGTTCCTGGCCGGCCCTGCGCTGAGCCTGCCGGTGGTGCCGCCGCTGGGCCGGGTGATTGGGCTGCCGTTCGGTGCGGTGGGCAGGCTTGCGTCCACGAACACGCGCCGTAACCCGCGCCGCACCGCCACCACGGCGTTTGCGCTGATGCTGGGCATTGCACTGGTGACGGTGATCGGCATGCTGGGCGCGTCGATGAAGCGCTCGGTGGACGACGTCGCCTCTAGCGAGGTGTCCGCGGACTTCGTGCTCTCCGGCCCGCAGAACGGGGTGTTCCCGCTGCCGGAGGACCTGCCGGAGCGCTTGGATGCGGTGGACGGCGCCGGCGAGACGGCCGCGTACACCCAGGCGCCGATCACCGTGGACGGGCAGTTTGGCTACCAGCTCGGCGGCTTTGGTGTCACCGACGTGCTGCAGGGCGACCCGGCGGACCTGATCACCCTGGACATGGTGGAGGGCAGTTCCAGCCTGGACGGCAACACCATCATCGCGCCGGCGCCTTTGGCACAGGAGCACGGCTGGCGCGTCGGCGACACCCTCCCCGTCGCGGGGCCCACCGGCGAGTCGGTGGAGGCGACCCTGGGCGGGACCTTCGAGCCGTCGAATATCTTGCAGTCCTTCGTTGTCTCCGACGAGGCGGCCGTGGCCACCGGCGCGCGGGGGACCGGGCGCGTCCTCATGGTGGGCGTGAACAACGACGGCACGGTGGACGAGGCCCAGCTGCGCGCCAACCTCGAGGAAGAGGTGCGCCACGACATCGTGGTGCAGGTCCGCTCCACGCAGGACATGGCGGGCGAGGTCTCCGCCATGATCGACCAGATGCTGTTTATCCTGTACGCGCTGTTGTCGCTGGCGGTGGTGATCGCGGTGCTGGGCATCGTGAACACGCTGACGCTGTCGGTGATTGAGCGCCGCCAAGAGATCGGCATGCTGCGTGCGGTGGGCACGCAGCGCCGCCAGGTCCGCACGATGATCACGCTGGAGTCGGTGCAGATGACGGTCTACGGCGCCGTCCTCGGCGTGCTGTTGGGGCTCGGTTTGGGGTGGGCGTTCCTCACCGTCCTTGAGGCCAAAGGCTTGACGACGATTATCGTCCCGTGGCAGCTCATCCTCACCGTCCTCGCAGGGTCGTTCCTAGTTGGGCTACTGGCCGCGGTGTGGCCGGCGGGAAGGGCCGCGAAGACGCCGCCGCTGGACGCGATCGCGGAGTAGGGGGCTTACCCGAAGCCGTACACGCCGACCGCGGAGGCGGCGATGGCGGCGAGGGCGGTGCCCACCCCGTATTTCACGGCGAGGACGAACTCGCCGCTTTCGACCATCTCGCCGAGCTGGCGCGCGAGCATGGACAGGGTGGACAACGCCCCGGCAAAGCCGACGCCGATGCCGATGCGCCACACGCCCGGCGCAGCCGCCGCAAAACCGATGACTGCGGCGGCCGAGACGTTCGCCGCGAACGTGGACGCAAGCGGGCTGCGGATCTGGCGCATGAGCAGCCAGCGGGCAAACCCACCTAGCATGCCGCCGATGAACACGGCCGCAACCCCGATGAGCAGTGGCAGCAGGTCAGCCATGCCGACGCCCCCGGGTGGCGTCGCCGGCCATCCAGGCCAGGGTGGCGGTGGTGAGGCTGAGCACGATGATGAATCCGGCCCACACCGGAGAATCCGACACCGCGGTCAGGGAGATCGCGGAGAGGGTGGAAAACCCGCCGAGGAAGCCCACGCCCCAGAACGGGCCGGGTTGGAATAGGCCCATGGCGAAGCAGGCGACGAGGTTCACTGCGGAGGTCACGGTTAGCGCGAGCGCTTCGGGCGTGGTGGGGTTGACCCAGATCAGCACGAGGTAGCGTGCGACAGCTCCAAGTCCCGCGCCCAGCGCCACGGAAAGGCCGGTTGTGAGGTCGTTGAACTGCACATTTCCCACTCTAACGCCCTAGCCGCCGAAGGCCCGCAGGCCCCAGTGCATGCCGAACCAGGCGGCGGCGATGCCCAGCACCGCGGTGCGCAGGGCGTAGCGCAGGGCCTGACGGTGCTGCCCGGCGGTGATCAGGTCGCTGAGCTCGCGGGCGAAGGTGGACCAGGTGGACAGCGCACCGGCGAACCCGGCGCCGAGCGCGATCTGCCACGGCGCCGGGGTGGCGACGGCGAAGCCTGCGACGGTGCAAGCCACCGTGTTGGCGGCGAAGGTGGCGGCGTGGGCGTTGCCGATCAGTTTCGTCAGCGCGAACCGGGACATGCCGCCGAGCATTCCGCCGGCGAACACCACGGCGAGGGTGAGTGCCAATCCGAGCCAGCTAGCCATGGCGGCCCTCCCGGAGGGTGTGGCCGAGAAGGTAGGCAACTATAGACGTCGCAAAGCTGAGTGCGACGATGACCAGCGCGACGATCGCATCCGACTGCATCGCCGCCACCGAAACCGCGGAGAAGGTGGTGAAGCCGCCGAGGAAGCCCGCGCCCCACAACGGACCCGGCTTGTACAGGCCCATGGCGAAGCAGCCGGCGATGTTGACGGCGAAGGTCAGCGCGAGCGCCGCGGTGGTGCCGGGGGCGGCGCCATAGAGCACAACAAGATGCCTGAGCACGGCCCCAAGGCCCGCGCCGAGGCCAACCGTGAGTGCTGTCCGGAATGTGTCCACGGCTGGGAGTCTATCTCCAGTCCATCTGCTGGCGTTCCACGAACTCCGCGACCTCCTCCGGGGTCTTCTTCAGGTACGGGTCCCAGGCGAGGTACTCGCGGGTCTCGCGCACCACGATGCCGGACAAAAGCAGCAGGCCGATCAGGTTCGGGATGGCCATCAGCCCGTTGGACAGGTCGGAGAACGTCCACGCCAGCTCCAGCGACGCCACCGCGCCGACAAACGACAGGGCGGTGAAGAACATGCGGTAGGGGATCGACGCCCAGTCGCCGAACAGCGCAACGATGGCGCGCTCGCCGTAATAGGACCAGCCCAGGATGGTGGAAAACGCGAAGAAGATCAGCGCGACGGAGACGATCAGGCTGCCCCACTCGCCGGGCAGGGCCGTCTCGAAGGCGGTGGCGGTCATGATCGCGGCCTGGTCGCGGCCCATGTCCCAGGTGCCGGCGGTGACGATGACCAGGCCGGTGATGGTGACCACGAGGATGGTGTCAATGAACGTCTGGGTCATGGACACCAGCGCCTGGCGCGCCGGGTGCTGCGTCTTCGCGGCCGCGGCAGCGATTGCGGCGGAGCCCATGCCGGACTCGTTGGAGAAGATGCCGCGGGCCACACCGAACTGGATGGCCAGCATGATGCCCGAGCCGACGAAACCGCCGGTGGCCGCGGTGCCGGTGAACGCGTCGGTGAAAATCGTGACAATGGCTTCCGGCACCCGGTCTGCCATGAGCGCCAGCGCGGTGATGCCGCCGCCGACGTAAATGACGATCATCAGCGGCACGAACGCCGCGGTGATCTTGCCGATGCCCTCGATGCCGCCGAGCACGGCCGCGCCGACGGCGAAGAAGATGATCACGCCGGCGACGTTGGCGCTGATGCCGAAGGCGTCGTTCATGCCCGCGGCGATCGAGTTGCCCTGGGCGAGGTTGCCGATGCCGAAGGAGGCGAAGATGGTGAACAGGGTAAACGCCGCTGCGAGGAATTTGCCGAAGCGGCCGCCGACACCGGTGCGCAGGTACTCGTGCGGCCCGCCCTGCTGCTTGCCCTTCTTGTCGGTGGTGCGGAAACGCACGCCCAGGTAGGCCTCGGAGTACTTCGAGGCCATGCCGACGATGCCGGTGAGCCAGATCCAGAACAGCGCGCCGGGCCCGCCGATGGAGATCGCGGTGGCCACGCCGACGATGTTGCCGGTGCCCACCGTGGCGGCCAGGGCGGTGGTCAGCGCCTGGTAGTTGGAGATGTCGCCGGCGCCTTCCTCGGGCTTGTCCACGAACGCGTGGCGTGTGGCGCGGCCGAGGGTGCGGAACTGGATGCCGCGCAGGCGGATGGTCAGGAACAGGCCGGTGCCCAGCAGCAGGGGGATGAGCAGGAACGGTCCCCAGACGAAGGTGGAGATAGCACTGAGGATGTCGTTCAAGGTGTCAGCCATGCCGAGTAGTAAAACATACGGCGCGGTGAATAATATATAGGTGGCGGGAAATACATTCACGGGCAATGATGGTGGGAAGGACTCTGTCTGAGACACAAGGAGCATTCCCATGGCACACGAACGCGCCGGCCAGCCCGCCCGCGAGGACGACCTCATCGACATCGCCGAGGTGGTCACCGCCTACTACACCCGCGACATCGACCCGGACAACCCGGACCAGCAGGTCGCGTTCGGCACCTCCGGCCACCGCGGCTCCTCCCTGGACAACGCGTTCAACGAGGCGCACATCCTGGCCACCACGCAGGCGATCGTGGACTACCGCCGCGGCGAGGGCATCGACGGGCCGGTCTACATCGGCCGCGACACCCACGCCCTGTCCGAGCCGGCTATGGTCTCCGCGCTCGAGGTGCTCATCGCAGGCGGGGTGCAAGTGCTTGTCGACGCCTCCGGCCGCTACACGCCCACCCCAGCCGTCTCCCACGCCATCCTGACCCACAAAGGCGGCAAGGCCGACGGCATCGTGGTCACCCCGTCGCACAACCCGCCGCGCGACGGCGGCTTCAAGTACAACCCGCCCACCGGAGGCCCCGCCCCGGCGGAGGCCACGGACTGGATTGCCAAGCGCGCCAACGAGTACATCGCCGCAGGCCTTGACGGCGTGAAGCGCACCCCCGTCAGCGGCGTGCTGGACGAGCGCGCCGGGAAGTTCGACTACCTCGACCATTACGTTGCCGACCTGGGCAACGTGGTGGACATGGACGCGATCAAGGCGTCCGGCCTACACATCGGCGCCGACCCGATGGGCGGGGCGAGCGTGGACTACTGGGGTGCCATCGGCGAGCGTTACGGGCTGAACCTCGAGGTGGTCAACCCGCACGTCGACGCCACCTGGCGGTTTATGACCTTGGACACCGACGGCCAGATCCGCATGGATTGCTCCAGCCCGAACTCCATGGCGTCGCTGGTGCACAACCGCGACAAGTTCGACCTGGCCACTGGCAACGACGCGGACGCGGACCGCCACGGTATCGTCACCCCCGACGCGGGCCTGATGAACCCGAACCACTACCTGGCCGTGGCCATCGAGTACCTGTTCAGCCACCGCGACGGCTGGGCTGACAGCACCGCGGTGGGCAAGACCCTGGTGTCGTCCTCCATGATCGACCGCGTCGTCGCATCGCTCGGCCGCGAGCTGGTGGAGGTGCCCGTCGGCTTCAAGTGGTTCGTGCCAGGGCTCATCGACGGCACGATCGGCTTCGGCGGCGAAGAATCCGCAGGTGCCTCGTTCTTGCGCAAAGACGGCACCGTCTGGTCCACCGACAAGGACGGGCTGATCATGGACCTGCTTGCCGCGGAGATCACCGCCGTGACCGGCAAGACCCCCTCCGCGCGCTACGCGGAGCTCGAGGCCGAGTACGGATCCCCGGCCTACGCGCGTATCGACGCCCCGGCCGGCCGCGAGGAGAAAGCCAAGCTCAAGGCGCTTTCGGCTGACCAGGTGTCGGCGGATACGTTGGCGGGCGAAGCTATCGTCGCAAAGCTGACTGATGCTCCTGGCAACGGCGCCGCCATCGGCGGGCTGAAGGTGACCACCGAAAACGCGTGGTTCGCCGCGCGCCCGTCTGGCACCGAGGACAAGTACAAGATCTACGCCGAATCATTCAAGGGCGACGCGCACTTGCAGCAGGTGCAAGAGGAAGCGCAGGCGCTCGTTTCTGAAGTTTTGGGCGACTAATGGAGTAACGTACGACCTGTGAGCACAACGACAACCCCCGCGCCCGAGCGCAACACGAAGACGCTGGTGCTGGACGTACTGTCCGCACTCGCGCGGTTTTACATGGCGTACGTGTGGCTGGACGCCGGCATCGCGAAACTCGGCGTCCCCCTCGACGTGACCAAGACCATCGAGGCATACGAGATCTTCACCCCCGACTGGTCCTACCTGCTGGCGCACATCATCGGCCCGCTCGAAGTGGCTGGTGGCCTGCTGCTGCTTCTGGGCATCAAGCTGCGCTGGTCCGGCAAGGTGTCCATCATCGTGCTGACGCTGTTCATCATCGGCATGCTGTCCGCCTGGCAGCGCGGCCTGGTCATCGACTGCGGCTGCTTCGACCCGTCCGCGGCGGGGGAGGGCGAGACCAACCTGCTTGTTACCGTCGCGCGCGACGTGGCCTACATCGCCATTACCGGCTTCATGATGTGGCGTCCGTTTAAGAAGTTCGCTATCTACCCCTAAACTTGTGCGGGTAAATCTGTACCCGCCATGCCGCCAGGCACGCACAACAGGAGATAACTGTGACCACACGCAAAGTGGAAAACCCGAACAAGAAGGGCAACACCGCCTTCATCTGGGCAGTCCTCGCCGTACTCGCTATCGCCCTTGTGGTGATCGGCTTGATCGTCTTCAACGGCCGCGAAAACCGCAGCGCCGCCATCAAGGAGGGGATGATCGACGTCGAAGGCATCAACGTCGCCTGGAACGAGGATGAAGACATCATCCACCTCACCGGCAGCAACGCCGACGCCAAGACCGCCGAGCTGTTCGAGGACTTCTCCTGCACCCACTGTGCGGACCTGCACATCGCCAGCGACGAAGCGATGATTGAGAAGCTCAAGGCTGGCGAGATCAACGTGGACCTGCGCCCGATGACCGCCCTGGACAAGGGCGAGGAGGGCCACTCCACCAAGGCGCTCGCCGCAGAGCTTGCGCTGTTCGCCAACGGCGATCTGGCCCAGGCGTTCACCATCCGCGACTACCTGTTCCAGAACCAGCAGACCGTGTACAACAAGTACGACAACGACGGTTTCGCGGACATGGCTAAGGACTACGAGGCTTCCGACGCGGCAATCCAGGACATCCGCGACGGCAAGTTCATCGAGACCGCCAAGCGTATGGGTGCAGACAACATGAAGTACCAGGAGGACAACACCGGCGAGGCGTGGACCCCGCGCGTCCTGGTCGACGGCAAGGACATCGAGGACATCGAGGGCAAGCGCGACGACTGGCCGCAGACCCTGTCCCAGATGTAAAACGCGTTCCGCGAGCGTTTTCACCGCCTCACTCCGGTCCCGGGGTGGGGCGGTTTCACGTTCCCGCTGGGGATTTGGAGGCCCGCGCGCCCGGCTGTATATTTACGTGAGTTATCCAAGGGGCTATGGCGCAGTTGGTAGCGCACCACACTGGCAGTGTGGGGGTCACGGGTTCGAATCCCGTTAGCTCCACTCCACAACTACATATTCCTATGGTGGCACAGCTGCCATACGGGGCTATGGCGCAGTTGGTAGCGCACCACACTGGCAGTGTGGGGGTCACGGGTTCGAATCCCGTTAGCTCCACCAAAAGCAAAACTGCCCGGCTGTTCGGCCGGGCAGTTTTTTGTTTGTATGCGTTACTGGGCGGCTTGGCGCATGCCTTCGAAGTAGGCGTTGCCGTCAGCGCCAGTGTAGCAGGCGTGCGAATCGACGGGCCACACGTCGCGCGCCTGCTCGCACGTGAACAGGCTGCCGTAGGGGCCCAAGGTGGCCCACTCCATGGCCGGCGGGCCGGAGGGTTGCTGGGGTGCTTGCTGCTGGGGCGCGGGTTCGGGGGCTTGTTGCTGTTGCTGCTGTTGTTGGTTCGCCGCCTCACGCTCGGCCGCGCGCTGAGCTTCCGCCTCGCGCTCAGCCGCTTCTCGTTCGGCGGCCTCGCGTTCCGCTGCCTTGCGTTCCGCTTCGCGCTCGGCCTCCGCGGACTTCGACGCTGCGGCGGCAGAGGAGGAGGCAGCCGCAGCAGACGAAGACGCAGCGGCCGCGGACGAAGAAGCGGCTGCCTCCTTCTCCTCGGCTTCCTTGTCCAGGCGTTCCAAGGCGGCGTCGAGCTCCTCGCGGTCGATGATGCCGTCGCCGTCCGTGTCGTCCGACGCGTCGAGCTTGTGGCTGAGCTGGCGCATGTCGGATTCGCAGCCGTCGTCGCCGTCGCACACCGCGGAGGCGATGGCGGGGCTGGTGCCGGCGATGGTGTCGGATGAGCTGCCGCAGGCGGCCAAGGTCATGGCCGCAGCGCAGGCGAGGACGGTTGTGAGTCTCCTGTGCATGGCCAGGAGTGTAGCGCAATCATCATGGTTGCGAGCTACTCTGAGCTGCATGTTTTCCTCACCGGTCGGGCCGTTGCGTTTCGCCGCGAGCGGGCGCGGTCTCACCCGCGTGTGCTTCGAGGGGGAGCCGCTGCCTATCGACGAACCTCCGGTGAGCCCCCTGGTCACCCAAGAACTGGCCGAATACTTTGCCGGTACGCGCCGGGAATTCACTGTCCTGCTGGACTTGTCAGGCGTGACTGAGTTCCGTGCGGCGGTGCTACGGGAGCTGGCGAAAGTCCCGTTCGGGGAGACCACCACGTATGCGCAGATCGCACGCGCGGTGGGCAACCCCAAAGCGGTGCGCGCGGTGGGCAGCGCGTGCGCGACCAACCCGCTGCCGCTGTTCATCCCGTGCCACCGGGTGCTGCGCTCCGACGGCCAACTCGGCGGCTACCGTGGCGGGGTAGAGGCCAAACGTTTCCTACTACGAATGGAGGGCATCGATGTCTGACTCGTTTGTCAAGCACGGCAGCGCGCCGGGAGCGGCGGCCGCGGAGGCCGCGTACCTGCGCTGGCTGCGTGAGGGCTCCGCCGCGGTGGTGGAGGTGCTCGACTTGGACGAGGACGCGAACACGCTGACCATCGAAAAGGTGGATCCGGCCCGCCCGACCGTGGACGCCGCCCGTCAGGCCGGCCGGGAGCTGGCCGCCATCCACGCCATGGGCGCCGCCGCGTTCGGCGCGCCCGCGGACGGGTGGGACGGCCCCAACTTTATCGGCACCCGCCAGCAGGCGTGCGAGCCCACCGAGCGCTGGGCCGAGTTCTACGTTCAGCAGCGGGTGCTGCCATTCGCCGAAAAGGCGCTGAAGGCGGGGAATCTCGGGGGCGGCGGCATGGACGTCGTCAAGCAAGCATGCGATGCGCTGCTTGAAGAAGACGAGGATGCCCCGCTGGCGCGCATCCACGGCGACCTGTGGGCGGGCAACCTGCTGTTCGGGTCGGACGGCCCGCGGTTCATTGACCCGGCGGCGCACGGCGGGCACCCGCTGACCGACATCGCGATGCTCGAGCTGTTCGGCGCGCCGCATTACAGCGCGATTGTGGACGGGTATCTGGACGCCGGCAGCGAGCTGGGCCGCGACTGGCAGCGGCGCATCGCGGTGCACCAGCTGCACCCGCTGGCCGTGCACGCGTGGACGCACGGACCGTCCTACGGCTCCGCGCTCGTGCGCGCGGCGGAGGAGACCCTGCGCGTGGTAGACAGTAGGCAATAAAGGAGGAGATTCAGATGGGGAATGCAGAAAAATCGCTAGACAGGCTCGAGGAACTCGGGCTCCTGGAGCAGAGGGGCAAACCCTTCGAAGTGGACTGGGAACCCATCCAGCTCGACTTCACTCTGGAGGATTGGCTCGAGGAGGAGCGCGGTGAGGACCGCCTGGTACGAGTGATGGCGGACCTCCGCGACCTGCTCTAGCGCCACCAGGTGTCGTTCGGGCCCGGGGGCAGGTGGCGCTTGTGCTGGCCGATGCGCCACAGGTGCTCGAGGCGCTCGGCGGCCTCTTGTGGGATCTGTTTGCCCTCCAGGTAGTCGTCGATGTGGGCGTAGGTGATGCCGAGCGCGTCTTCGTCGGGAAGCGCGGGGCGGTCTTCCTCTAGGTCTGCGGTGGGGACCTTCTCCCACAGGCGGGGATTCGCGTCCAGGTGGTCCAGCAGCGCCGCGCCCTGGCGCTTGTTCAGCCCGGCCAGCGGCACGAGGTCCGCGGCGCCGTCGCCGTGTTTGGTGAAGAACCCGGTGACGTTCTCCGCCGCGTGGTCCGTGCCCACCACCAGCAGGCCGCGCTCGCCGGCGATGGCGTACTGGGCGATCATGCGCATGCGCGCCTTGACGTTGCCCTTGTTGAAGTCGCCGAGACTGCCCGCTTTTAGCGCGTCCGCCACAGCACCCGCCATGGCGGTGGTGGCTGGCTCAATGTCCACCGTGACCGTCTCGTCGGGCTGAATGAACTGCAGGGCCAGCTGCGCGTCGTCCTCGTCGGCCTGCACGCCGTGGGGCAGCCGCACCGCCACGAACGTCGCGTCGTTGCCGTCCGCGCGACGCTGCTCCACCGCCAGCTGCGCCAGGCGCCCGGCGAGCGTGGAGTCCTGCCCGCCGGAGATGCCCAGCACGTATCCCTTCGCGCCGGTGGCGTCCAGGTAGTCCACCAGGAACTGCACACGCCGGGTGATTTCGGTGTCCGGGTCGATGGTCGGTGCCACGCCGAGGGCGGCGATGATGTCTGACTGCATGGCGCTCATGGTAGGAGGTTTTGATTCAGCGCGTCCGATGTGTAACATTTACCCCCGTGTTGCGACCCGGCAGCCCGCCGTAGGTCGCTAATTGCAGGTAATCCGAGCAGAAAGGAGCGCCCGATGAAGGTCCGCAAGTCGCTTCGGTCGCTGAAGAACAAGCCGGGCGCCCAGGTTGTGCGTCGCCACGGCAAGGTTTACGTGATCAACAAGAAGGATCCCCGCTTCAAGGCTCGCCAGGGCTAAGCGCGAATCCTGCCCCGTCACCGTTTGGTGGCGGGGCTTTTTGCTTTGCGACGACACCTCCGGCCGAATCTAATTTCCGCCAAATTACACCCGTGGGAGCAGATAGCTGTCCATGTTTTAACTACATGTAGGTGATTTGCTGGCCCTATCCTGGGAATACCACCCGTGTAACTACTACATGTAGTAGCAGTTGCCGAAGTTTCCCCCAAGGTATAGTGTCTCTTGGTGTTGCCCCGGGGGATCCGGGGAAGCGAGAAAGCCCCGTCGATTCCCTGTCGAATCCCAGTCGAAGACCCGCACAGAAAGAGCCTGAAGAACTATGTCGATCACCGTTTACAGCAAGCCGGCCTGCATGCAGTGCAAGGCGACCGAGAAGGCCCTGACCAAGGCCGGCCTTGAGTTCACCACGGTCGACATCTCCATGGACGAGGAGGCCCGCGACTACGTCATGGCCCTCGGCTACGTGCAGGCGCCGGTCGTGGAGGCGAACGGCGAGCACTGGTCCGGCTTCCGCCCGGACCGCATCAAGGGCCTCGCAGCGGCTGCCTAAGTCGGCGGTCCACCCCGCCGCAGCGCGGGGATAGAGCGGGCGGCGCCGAACAACTAAAACTCAACACGAAGAAAGGCGGCGTCCATGCTGGTGGTCTACTTCTCTTCCGCGACGGAAAACACGAAGCGGTTTGTGGAGAAGCTTGGCCTCCCGTCCCAGCGCATCCCGTTGCGCAGGAGCGACCCGGAACTCACCGTCGACGAGCCGTACGTGCTCATCTGCCCCACATACGGCGGCGGGGCGAGCGTGAGCGGCGGCAACTCGCGGCCGGTGCCGGGGCAAGTGATCCGCTTCCTCAACAACGAAGGCAACCGGAGCCTGATCCGGGGTGTCATCGCCGCAGGCAATTCCAACTTCGGGGCAGATTACTGCCTTGCCGGGAAGGTTATCGCCGACAAGTGTAAGGTCCCGTACTTGTACCGGTTCGAGCTCATGGGCTTGGCCGAGGACGTTGCGCACGTGCGCCGCCAACTGATCCAGAACGCTGGAAGGTTGGGGCTGCGTGGGGGACCGGAGGTCGTCGATAGGCAAGATGCTCCGGACGAATCCGAGCGCTTGGCAAAACTGCGTGAAAAATACGCCGGTAAATACTCAAGAACACGATGAAGGACGCGATGTGACTACCCAGACTGTCGGTAAGAATGTCCCGGAGCCGGTCAATACAAGCGACCAGCTGGATTACCACGCGCTCAACGCGCTTTTGAACCTCTACGACGAAAACGGCCAGATCCAGTTTGACAAGGACCGCGAGGCCGCCAACCAGTTCTTCCTCCAGCACGTCAACCAGAACACCGTCTACTTCCACGACCTGGAAGAAAAGATCGACTACCTGGTCACCAACAAGTACTACGAGCCTGACACCATTGAGAAGTACGACTGGACCTTTATTAAGGACACGTTCAAGCGCGCGTACTCCTACAAGTTCCGCTTCAAGTCCTTCCTCGGCGCGTACAAGTACTACACCTCCTACACGCTGAAAACCTTCGACGGACGCCGCTACCTCGAGCGCTTCGAAGACCGCGTGGCCATGACGGCGCTCTTCCTCGCCGACGGCAACGAGGAGCTCGCATTCGCGCTCGTGGACGAAATCATGACCGGCCGCTTCCAGCCAGCCACCCCGACGTTCTTGAACGCCGGAAAGGCGCAGCGCGGCGAGCTGGTGTCCTGCTTCCTGCTGCGCATCGAGGACAACATGGAGTCCATCGGCCGCGCCATCAACTCCTCGCTGCAGCTGTCCAAGCGCGGCGGCGGCGTCGCGCTGCTGCTGAGCAACATCCGCGAGTCCGGCGCGCCGATCAAGCACATCGAGAATCAGTCCTCCGGCGTCATCCCCGTGATGAAGCTTTTGGAAGACTCCTTCTCCTACGCCAACCAGCTCGGCGCGCGCCAGGGCGCCGGCGCGGTGTACCTCAACGCACACCACCCGGACATCATGCGCTTCTTGGACACCAAGCGCGAGAACGCGGACGAGAAGATCCGCATCAAGACCCTCTCGCTCGGCATCGTCATCCCGGACATCACCTTCGAGCTGGCCAAGCGCAACGACGACATGTACCTGTTCTCCCCGTACGACGTCGAGCGCGTCTACGGCGTGCCGTTCGCGGACATCTCCGTGACCGAGAAGTACGAGGAGATGGTGGAGGACCCGCGCATCCGCAAGTCCAAGATCTCCGCGCGCGCGTTCTTCCAGACCATCGCCGAGATCCAGTTCGAATCCGGCTACCCGTACATCATGTTCGAGGACACGGCCAACCGCGCGAACCCGGTGAAAACCGGCCGCATCAACATGTCCAACCTGTGCTCGGAGATCCTCCAGGTCAACTCGCCGTCCGTGCTCAACGACGACCTGACCTACGCCGAGACCGGCCACGACATTTCCTGCAACCTCGGCTCGCTGAACATCGCGATGGCCATGGACTCCGACAACTTCGCCCGCACCGTCGAGTCCGCCATCCGCGCGCTGACCGCCGTGGCGGACAAGACCTCCATCGACTCCGTGCCGCCGGTGCGCGACGGCAACGACGCCTCCCACGCCATCGGCCTGGGGCAGATGAACCTGCACGGCTACCTCGGCCGCGAGCACATCGAGTACGGCTCCGAGGAAGGCCTGGACTTCACCAACGCCTACTTCGCCGCCGTGATGTACCAGTGCCTGCGCGCCTCCCACAAGATCGCAGTGGAGAAGGGCACCGCGTTCGCGGACTTTGCCAAGTCCGAGTACGCCACCGGCGAATTCTTCGACCGCTACGACCCGGCGGACTTCCAGCCGAAGACCGATAAGGTCAAGGAGCTGTTCGCCAACTCCGACATTGCCGTACCGACGGCGGAGGAGTGGGCGCAGCTGAAGGAGGACGTCGCCCGCGACGGCATCTACAACCGCTACCTGCAGGCGGTGCCGCCGACCGGCTCGATCTCCTACATCAACAACTCCACGTCCTCGATCCACCCGATCGCCTCCAAGATTGAGATCCGTAAGGAAGGCAAGATCGGCCGCGTCTACTACCCGGCGCCGCACATGGACAACGAGAACATCGACTACTTCAAGGACGCCTACGAGATCGGCTACGAGAAGATCATCGACACCTACGCGGTGGCCACGAAGTACGTCGACCAGGGCCTGTCGTTGACCCTGTTCTTCAAGGACACGGTGACCACCCGCGACATCAACCGCGCGCAGATCTACGCGTGGAAGAAGGGTGTCAAGACCCTGTACTACATCCGCCTGCGGCAGATGGCGCTGGAAGGCACCGAGATCGAGGGCTGCGTCTCCTGCATGCTGTAGGTGAGCGTGCTTCTCGACGAAAACCGCTGACGTGCTAGTTCCGTTTTTGGGCAACTAGCACGTCAGCGGTTTTCGTTTGCAAGGCGCGGGGAGAGTTACATCTCCATGAAATCGTTGACGCCGCGGAGGAGACGTCGAGAAGCATCTTCTGCTGCATCCGCGTCGCCGGAGGAAATGGCCTGCGCGAGATCCACGTGGATCTGCATGGTGTCCACGTGCGGGTCGTCCGGCATGATGCCGTAGAGCGCGCGGCCGGACATGATGTCCATGATCGGCGGGGTCAGCGCCACGAACATCTCGTTGCCGGACGCCTCGAGCATCAGGCCGTGGAACTCCAGGTCCGCTTCCTGGAACGCCTCGGAGTTGCCGGCGTCTTGTCCTGCCAGCTCCACAATCTGGTCCGCCAGCTGGCACAGCCGGCGCGCCTGCTCGCGGGACGTGTTGGTGGCGGCTAGGCGGGCGGCGGCTGGCTCGATGGCGTCGCGAAGCTCCCGCAGCGACGCCAACTGCGCCGGACGTTGCTCCTCGCTGCGCAGCCGCCAGGAAATGATGGAGTGGTCGAAGACGTTCCACTCGCTTTGCGGCAGCACTTTCAAACCCACGCGGCGCGAGGAGGAGACCAACCCCAGTTGCTCCAGTGCGCGCATCGCCTCACGTGCCACGGTGCGGGAGATGCCGAAGCGCTCCGACAAGTCGTGGAGCGTGAACGTGTGCCCCTCCGGCTGCCGGCCCGAGACGATGTCTTCGCCGAGCGTGTCCAGAATCGAGGAAAGCAGGGGTTGAGAGGACCGATGACCGCTTGTAGTCACGGCGCGACCTCCTTAAAAAGATGATGTATTGCAGCAATCTGCGAGTAGTTTATGTCATGCGGACAGAGCATTAATGCATTGCGTGTGGGCAGTCCGCGCACGGGGAGCAGGACGTCGCCCGAGCCGGTTGACACCGAAGTAGGATGGTCGCCATGACTGACGATTACGCGCGTTACCTCGAGTCCCACGACAAGCCCGTGAAGGCTATTAACTGGAACAGCGTTCCGGACGACAAGGACCTTGAAGTGTGGGATCGCCTGACCGGCAACTTCTGGCTCCCGGAGAAGATCCCGGTGTCCAACGACATCCCGAGCTGGAACACCCTCAACGACGAGGAAAAGCAGGCCACCATGCGCGTGTTCACCGGCCTGACGCTGCTGGACACCATCCAGGGCACCGTCGGCGCGGTCTCGCTGCTGCCGGACGCGAACTCCCTCCACGAGGAGGCGGTGCTGACCAACATTGCCTTCATGGAGTCGGTGCACGCGAAGTCCTACTCCAACATCTTCATGACGCTGGCGGACACGCCCGCAATTAACGACGCGTTCCGCTGGTCCGAGGAAAACGAGTACCTGCAGCGCAAGGCGAAGATCATCCTGAGCTACTACGAGGGCGACGATCCGCTCAAGCGCAAGATCGCCTCCGTGATGCTGGAGTCCTTCCTGTTCTACTCGGGCTTTTATCTGCCGCTGAACTGGTCGGTGCACTCCAAGCTGACCAACACCGCGGACATCATCCGCCTGATCATCCGCGACGAGGCGGTGCACGGCTACTACATCGGCTACAAGTACCAGGTGGCGCTGCGAAACGAGTCCGAGGAGCGCAAGGAGGAGCTGAAGGACTACGCCTTCGAGCTGCTCTACGACCTCTACGAGAACGAGAACCAGTACACCGAGGACATCTACGACGCGCTCGGCTGGACCGAGGACGTGAAACGCTTCCTGCGCTACAACGCCAACAAGGCGCTGAACAACCTCGGCTACGAGGGCCTGTTCCCGGTGGATGAGACGAAGGTGTCGCCGGCGATCCTGGCGTCGCTGTCGCCGAACGCGGACGAGAACCACGACTTCTTCTCCGGCTCCGGCTCCTCCTACGTCATCGGCCGCGCGGAGGACACCCAGGACGACGACTGGGACTTCTAAGCACAAGCTTTACGACGCACCTTCGGTGGTCCCCGGTTCGCGCTTGCGAGCCGGGGATTTTTCTTGCCTCCCGTCTAGGTCCCTTGCGCCTCACCAGTAACAGCCCGGACTGGCCGTCGCCGGCGCTGACCCCGCACGGGGGCAGCATTGCGGGAGGCTGGAAAATCAATGTGCAGAACGTTATGCTGATCCGGTATCACTCGTGGCATCTGTGCCCATTCTGGCGTGAGCTGGACGGGGTGTAGGTGCCGTAGTCAGGAGGATCAGATGACCGCTGTGGCACCGCGGCTGGATAATTACGTCCCGCCGACACGCCCCGAGCCGACGGGCAACGCTCGTAAGGGCTCGAAGATTTACAAGCAACTCACCACGACTGACCACAAAGAACTGGGCATCATGTACATCATCATGTCCTTCGTCTGGTTCTTCGTGGCCGGCCTG
Source organism: Corynebacterium sp. ACRQP (assembly GCF_022345915.1). Taxonomy (NCBI): domain Bacteria; kingdom Bacillati; phylum Actinomycetota; class Actinomycetes; order Mycobacteriales; family Corynebacteriaceae; genus Corynebacterium; species Corynebacterium sp. ACRQP. The sequence goes on from NZ_JAKRMZ010000028.1 coordinate 19,390, forward strand.
ATGGCACTGCTTATCCGCACCGAGCTGTTCAGCCCGGGCCTGCAGTTCCTGTCCAACGAGCAGTTCAACCAGCTGTTCACCATGCACGGCACCGTGATGCTGCTGGCGTTCGGTACCCCGATCGTCTGGGGCTTCGCCAACTACGTGCTGCCGCTGCAGATCGGCGCGCCGGACGTGGCCTTCCCGCGTCTGAACGCGTTCGGCTTCTGGGTGACCACCGTCGGCGTTGTCGCCATGCTCCTCGGTTTCGTCACCCCGGGTGGCGCGGCCGACTTCGGTTGGACCATGTATATGCCGCTGGCTGACGCTGTGCACACCCCGTCCGTCTCCGCCAACCTGTGGGTTGTCGGCGTGGGCGCCACCGGTGTGGGCACCATCGCCTCCGCGGTGAACATGCTCACCACCGTGCTGACGATGCGTGCGCCGGGCATGACCATGTTCCGTCTGCCGGCGTTCACCTGGACCATCTTCGTCACCTCCATCATCGCCCTGATGATCTTCCCGCTGCTGACCGCTGCGGCGATGGGTGTGCTCTACGACCGTCTGCTGGGCGGCCACATCTACGACACCGCCAACGGCGGCACGATCCTGTGGCAGCACCTGTTCTGGTTCTTCGGCCACCCCGAGGTGTACGTCCTGGCGCTGCCGTTCTTCGGCGTGATCTCTGAGATCGTCCCGGTCTTCTCCCGCAAGCCGGTCTTCGGCTACATCGGCCTGATCTTTGCAACGCTGGCAATTGCCGGCCTGTCCATGGCTGTGTGGGCGCACCACATGTTCGCCACCGGCGCGATCCTGCTGCCGTTCTTCTCCTTCATGACCTTCCTCATCTCGGTCCCGACCGGCGTGAAGTTCTTCAACTGGCTGGGCACGATGTGGAACGGCCACCTCACGTTCGAGACCCCGATGCTGTGGGCAACGGGCTTCCTGTTCACCTTCCTCTTCGGCGGCCTGACTGGCATCATGCTGGCGTCCCCGCCGCTGGACTTCCACCTGCACGACTCCTACTTCGTGGTTGCGCACTTCCACTACACCCTGTTCGGCACCGTGGTGTTCGCCTCCACCGCAGGCGTGTACTTCTGGTTCCCGAAGATGACCGGCCGCATGCTGGACGAGAAGCTGGGCAAGGTCCACTTCTGGTTCACCGTCGTCGGCTTCAACATGACCTTCCTGGTCCAGCACTGGCTGGGCAACATGGGCATGCCGCGCCGCTACGCCGACTACCTGGACACCGACGGCTTCACCCTGCTGAACCAGGTCTCCACCGTTGGCGCGTTCATCCTGGGCATCGGCTTCCTGCCGTTCATCTGGAACGTGTTCAAGTCCTGGCGCTACGGCGAGATCGTCACCGTCGACGATCCGTGGGGCTACGGCAACTCCCTGGAGTGGGCAACCTCCTGCCCGCCGCCGCGCCACAACTTCACCGCCCTGCCGCGTATCCGCTCCGAGCGCCCGGCGTTCGAGCTGCACTACCCGCACATGGTGGAAACCCTGCGCCGCGAGGCGCACACCGGCCACCGCGACTCCAAGTAGTCGCCGGACACCGGCCTCCTGAACGAACCCCCGCTTCGGCGGGGGTTTTCGTCGTTTCAGGCCCAACGCAATGAGGAGTACCCTGACCCCGGTGACTGAGCAGATGATCGCCGCCGCCCACCAACTCCTTACAGAGCGCGTCTCGGGCGACTACAAAGCCCGCAGCGAGGACCCGGACGACCCGCAGACGGTGCAGGCGATGCAGATGGCCATCAACCTGCCCAAACAGGACCCGCCCAGCCGCAACCAGGTGCTTGCAGACGCCGCCCGCGCCGCCGTGGCCGTGTGCCTCGACCCGCGCGCCGGAGAGGACGGGTTTTGGCGCGACGCTCTGGACGCCTGGTACTCGCACCGCATCCGCAAAGTGGCCCGTCGCGCCCGCAACAAGGCGTGGGACGACGTGCAGGCGCTGCCCGGCGTCACCGTCGGTCACGTGCGCGCCTTCGTCCCCTCGGCGGTTGCAGACGTCCCGCACGCGATTGCGAAGCTGCAGATCAAGGGTACAGAGATTGAGCCGGGGGAGGTGCTCCCGCGCGACCCGCACGTGCCTCTGATCGCGCTCGACGCGTCGCTGCACATGTCCGCGGGCAAGGCAGCGTCCCAGGCCGGGCACGCCTCGATGCTGCTCGCGGCCGCGCGCGACACTTCCTGGGTGCAGCAGTGGGCCGAGGCGGGCTTCCCGCTGGACGTGCGCGAGTTGCCCCGCGAGGAGTTCGCGGAGCTCGCCACCCGCCCCGATGCGGTGGCGGTGCGCGACGCCGGTTTTACGGAGGTCGCGCCCGGTTCCACCACAGCGCTCGCTATTGCTTAGCGACGAGCCTCCGCAACGCCCCGCGCACGACTTCCGCGTCTGTGGTGTCCCAGAACGCCGGGAGGCTGCGGCGGATGAACGAGCCGTAGCGTTTGGTCACCAGACGGTTGTCTAGCACGGCGACGACCCCGCGGTCGTCGACAGACCGCAAAAGCCTGCCCGCACCCTGCGCCATGAGCAGGGAGGCGTGCGTGGCGGAGACCTCCATGAACCCGGAGCGGCCCGCGGCGTCGGCGGCGTTGGAGCGGGCCTGCAGGAGGGGATCGTCGGGGCGGGGGAAGGGGATGCGGTCGATGATCACCAGCGAGCAGGCGCTGCCCGGCACGTCCACGCCCTGCCAGAGGGTGAGTGTGCCGAACAGGCAGGAGTTCTCGTTTTTGGCGAAGGTGTCCACCAGCGTGCCGGTGGAGTCCTCGCCCTGCAGCAGGATGTCGAAGGGAAGGCGCGCCCGCATGGCTTCGGCGGCCTGCTCGGCGGCGCGGCGCGAGGAGAACAGGCCGAGTGTGCGCCCGCCGGCGGCGGTGATCAGCTCCGCGATCTCGTCTAACGTCTCCGCGGACAGCCCGTCGCGGCCCGGGGTGGGCAGGTGGCGCGCGGTGTAGAGGATGCCGGACTTGCGCGGGTCGAACGGCGTGCCGGCGTCCAGCGAGTCCCAGGTGCCCTGCGGCAGGCCCCAGGCGGCCGCCATGGCGTTGAAGTTGCCGCCCACAGTCAACGTCGCGGAGGTGAGCACGACCGTCTTCTCGCCGAACAGTCGCTCGTGCAACAGGCCCGCCACCGACAGGGGAGCGACCGAGACGGAGTCGCCGTAGCGCTCCGAGCGGGTCAGCCACACCACGTCCGCGTGCTTGGCGGGGTCCGGCTCGTCGAAGACCTCGAGGATGCGCACCACCGCGTCGTGCAGGTCCTCTAAGTGGTTGCGCAGGTTGGCGCGTTCGGCGAACTTCTCCGGGTCGTTTTCGGACTCGCCGGGTGGGGCGTCGGAGATGGCGGTGCGGGTCTTCCACAGGGCGTCGCGAAGCGCGGCGAAAGCGCCGCGGGCCGGTTCTGAGATGACCTCCCAGCGTCCCGGGGCCTCCAGGTCGATGGCGGCGGTGAAGTCGTCGATGACGCCTTCGAGCGTGTCGCGCTCCGCGCCCAGCTTGCCGGCGCGGCGGGCCGCCATCGCCAGGGCGCGCGCGGAGATCTCGTTGGTGGCCACGGAGGTGATGCGGCCGTCGAGCTCGTGGGCCTCGTCGATGATCACGGCGTCGTGCTCGGGCAGCACGGCCACGTCCGCGAGGGCGTCGATAGCCAAAAGCGCGTGGTTGGTCACCACGATGTCCGCGTCCTTGGTGCGCTCGCGCGCGAGCTCCGCGAAGCACTCCTCGCCGTGCGGGCAGCGCGTCGCGCCGAGGCATTCGTTGGAGGTCACGGACACCTGCCGCCACGCCATGTCCGGCACGCCGGGGACTAGATCGTCGCGGTCACCGGTCTCGGTGTCCTGCGCCCACTCGGCCACGCGTTTGACGTGCTTGCCCAGCCAGGACAGGTCCTCTTCCTCGATGAGGGACTCCGAAGGTGTGTCGTCAAGCATCAGCTTGTGCTTGCAGACGTAGTTGTTGCGGCCCTTTTGGATGGCAAAGGTGGGGCGCTCGGGCAGCAGCGGCTCGAGCGCGTCCGCCAGACGGGGCAGATCCCTATCGACGAGCTGCCGCTGCAACGCGATCGTCGCCGTCGACACCACCACGGTGGTGCCGTGCGCCTGGGCGTGCCGGATGGCGGGGACGAGGTAGGCCAGGGACTTACCGGTGCCCGTGCCCGCCTGCACGGCCAGGTGGCGCTCCGAGTCGAGGGCTTTTGTCACCGCCTCGGCCATCTTGACCTGGCCGGGGCGGCGCGAGCCGCCGAGGGACTCGACCGCGGCGGCGAGCAGGTCGGTGGTGGACTGGGTGAGCGGTTCGTCTGCAGACACGGCCTACTCGGTGGGCTCCGGGAAGCCGACGAACTTCGTCGGGATAGCCACCTCGCCGCGCGACAGGGCCAGGCCCTCCCACGGCAGCGTCTTGCGGGCGGCCGCGTGCAGCTCGCGGATCTCCTCAATGCCCGGCTGGCCGTCCACGATTTCGCCGTCGCGGATCAGCGGCACCGTCATCTGGCGGTACTCCAGGTTCTGCTTGCGCGGCACCTCCACGCCGAGCGGGTGGATCACCTCGCCCACCGCCACGCCGGAGGAGCGGTAGGCGCGAAGCGCGGACTTGCCGCCGCCGTAGGTGACCTTGCCGGAGGAGCGCTTGGCCACCGGGTGGCCGTCCACCTCCACCAGCTTGTACACCAGGCCCGCGGTGGGGGCGCCGGAGCCGGTGACCACGGAGGTGCCCACGCCGAAGCCGTCCACCGGGTCGCCGCGCAGGCCGGCGATGGCGAACTCGTCCAGGTCGGACGAGACGATGATGCGGGTGTTAAACGCCCCGGCCTCGTCCAGCTGCTTGCGCACACGCCTAGAGACGATGCCCAGGTCGCCGGAGTCGATGCGCACCGCACCCAGCTCGGTGCCGGCAACCTCGAGCGCGTTTTCCACGCCCTTGGTGATGTCGAAGGTGTCCACCAACAGCGTGGTGTCCACGCCGAGGGAGTCGATCTGGCCCTTGAACGCGGCCTTCTCGTCCGGGTTGCCGTCCTCGTCCACGTGCAGCAGCGTCCAGGAGTGGGCGGAGGTGCCAGAGGCGGGGATGCCGTAGCGCAGGGAGGCCTCCATGTTGGAGGTGGCGTTGAAGCCGGCGATGTAGGTCGCGCGCGCGGCGGAGACGGCGGCCTGCTCGTTGGTGCGGCGCGAGCCCATCTCGATGATCGGGCGCCCGTCGGCGGCCGAGACCATGCGCGAGGCCGCGGAGGCGACAGCGGAATCGGCGTTGAGGATGGACAAAAGGACCGTCTCCAAAATCACGCACTCCGCGAACGTGCCGCGCACCGTCATAATCGGCGAGTACGGGAAGTACAGCTCGCCTTCGCGGTAGCCGTCGATCTGGCCGGAGAACTTGTAGTTTTCCAGGTATTCGCGCGCCTCGGGGGAGAGGAAGTCGGCGGAATCCAGCTGGTCCTGCGTGAAGCGGAACTTGGTGATCGCGTCGAGCACCCGCTCGGTGCCGGCGACCACGCCGTAGCGGCGCTCGTTGGGCATGCGGCGGCCGAAGACCTCGAAGATGCAGTCGCGCTGCGCGGTGCCGTCCTTGATCGCGGCGTCGAGCATGGTCAGCTCGTACATGTCCGTGAAAAACGCGGTGGAGCCGCGCGTGCCGGTGGAGTGGGTGGGAGTGTCGTTCATGGTGAGACAGCGTACCCTCCAGGCACGAGAAGGTAAGGTGGTGCACATGTTTTCCTCAGCCGATTTTCCTGCGGCCAGCCGCGCGGAGCGCATGGGTTCGCCGCTGGCAACCCCGGAGTTGGACGAGGCCATCGACGTGGACGTGGCCACGAGCGAGAACCTGCCGTGGCTGTGCATCGTGTGGGACGACCCGGTCAACCTGATGAGTTACGTCACCTACGTGTTCCAGACTGTGCTGGGCTACGACCGCAAGCGCGCCACCGAGCTGATGATGCAGGTCCACACCGAGGGCAAGGCCGTGGTCTCCTCGGGCGAGAAGGACAAGGTGGAAACCGACGTGAAGAAGCTGCACACCGCGGGGCTTTGGGCCACGATGCAGCAGGCAGGGTAGGGGAGAATCGATGCAGCCGTGGCGTAAGAAGAAGGGACTGATGCGCTCGACGCCGAAATACACCACCGTTTTCGGCCCGATGGAGCGCGAGGTCATCGGCGACCTCACCGCCACCGTGTCGGAAGCGCTGATCGCGCGTGCCCAGTCCGCGCCGAAGGACGAGTTCGCGGAGATGCTCGGCGTCGCTACCGGCCACACCGAGGCACCCGAGGACCCGCGCCTGGCGCGCCTTTTGCCCAATTTCGAGCGCGAGGGCGACGAGGAGTTCGACGGCGACAACGGCCTGCTTCGCAGCCTGCACGAAAACGACATCATCAAGGCCAAGCTGATCAACCTGCAGGTGGTCAACACCGCGCTCGGTCCCACCGGCGGCGTCGAGGTGACCATCGAGGAGGACGAGGCCCACCAGTTCATCGCCGCGCTCAACGACATGCGCCTCTACGCCTCCGCGGACGACTCCGGCAGCGAGGCCGCGCGCGAGGACCGCCAGCGCCTCATCGACTGGCTCGCGTTCTGCCAGGACTCCCTCCTCGAAGCCCTCATGGGCTAGGGGTTTCGCCCGCAGCTTTACGACGCCCTCCGGTAGACCACCGCGGCAGACCCCTCCACAAACTCCGGGGATTCGGCCTGCCCACCACAAACCCCTATCAAGGGACCCAGAGGATGGCCCAAAACAGGGCATACTCTGGGTCCCTTACTAGGGGTCTGGCGGAAATAGAGTCGGGTGCCGCCGCCCAACCACCGCCCAGCCACCACCGGGCCCGGATCCGGCGAACCCGCTAGACTCCAACCACGATGAGCGAATACAACCACCACACCCCCGAGGGCTGGGGCTACGGCCAGACCGGGCAGCCGGGCTACGGCAAGCCGTTCCAGCGACCGTTCTCGCACCCGGAGCGGCAGCAGCCGGCGTTTAGCGAGCCCGCCCAGCCGTACAACCCGTACGCGACCCCGCAGCAGCAGGGCCAGTACGGCCAGCCCCAATACAGCCAACCCCGCGGAACCAGACGGGTGTCGAAACGAAAGGCGCAGCGCCAAACGGGCCTGAAGCTCGCCGGCGGATTCCTCGCCACGATCTGGATTGTGTTCATCCTGGAGCTGGTGTTCCCGTGGCTGCAGGCGTTTGGCATCCACCCGCTGGACGTGTCCTCCCTGCCGTTCATCTTCACCTCGCCGCTGCTGCACGCGAACTTCGAGCACATCATCTCCAACTCGATCCCCGGCGCAATCTTTGCGTTCTTGGTGGGCTACTCCGGCAAGCGGGTGTTCTGGGAGGTCACCACGTTTGTGGTGATTATCGGCGGCCTTGGCACCTGGCTGTTCGGCGGCGTGGGCACGAACCACATCGGCGCCTCCGGTCTGGTGTACGGCTGGCTGGCGTATCTGATCGTCCGCGGCTTTTTCAACCGCTCCATCGGCCAGATCATCACCGGCGTTGTCCTGGGCTTTTTCTACTCCGGCCTCATCTTCGGCTTGCTACCCGGCACTGAGGGGGTGAGCTGGCAGGCGCACCTGTTCGGCGCAATCGGCGGGATTGTCGCCAGCATGGTGATCACCTCCGACGACCCGCCGAAGTTGGCCGCGAAGAAGCAGGCCAAAGCGCTTGAGAAGCAGGCGCGCAGGCAGGGATAGGATGACCGGCGTGGAAACTTTCGCCGGCAGCCAAAACCCCAACTCCAACAACAACTCCGCCCCCATCGGGCTGTTTGATTCCGGCGTCGGCGGCCTCACGGTAGCGCGCGCGGTGATGGACCAGCTGCCGGGCGAATCCCTGATCTACATCGGCGACACCGCCCACGGCCCCTACGGCCCGCAGCCGATCGCGGACGTGCGCGCGCATTCGCAGCGCATTGCCGACGAGCTCGTGGAACGCGGCTGCAAAATGCTGGTGATCGCCTGCAACACCGCCACTGCTGCTTTCCTCCACGATGCCCGCGAGCGCTACGACATCCCCGTCATCGAGGTCATCCAGCCAGCCGTGCGTCGCGCGATGGCCACCACCCGCAACAACAAAATCGGCGTCATCGGCACCGAGGGCACGGTGAAATCCGGCGCGTACCAGGACTTCTTCGCGGTCAACCCGAACCTTCAGGTCACCGCCCAAGCCTGCCCGGAGTTCGTGCCGTTTGTGGAGCAAGGAAAAACCTCCGGCAGGGAAGTCCTCGACGTCGCACGCGGCTACGTCGCACCGCTGCGCGAGGCCGACGTGGACACCCTCGTGCTCGGCTGCACGCACTACCCGCTGCTCTCCGGCGTGATCCAGCTGGCCATCGGCGATGAGGTCGCGCTCGTCTCCTCCGCCGAGGAGACCTCAAAGGATGTGCTTCGTGTCCTCACCGAGCGCAATATGCTTAACGACGCCACTGCCGCCCCCACCCACATCTTCGAATCCACCGGCGACCCCGACACCTTCGACGAGCTCGCCCGCCGCTTCCTCGCCCCGCCCGTCCACGCCATCGGCCGCAACTAGCGCTTGACAGCTGGTGAGAGTGCGGCTTTAATCAGGGGTAATCGTTCAGCCCGCCTTCCAGCTTGCAAAGTTGGTTGAGTGGGCTGGATCTCTAACTGGGGGATTCGGATCAATAAGCCACGCAACTAGCAAAAATTTAAGGTTTCGGTATGAATTCCCCGCGCTTTCATGGCAGAGTGTGTCCATGCAGTTGACCATCCTCGGGTGCTCTGGGAGCCTGGCGGCGCCCGGTAACCCAGCTTCCTCCTACGTCATCTCCGTGCCTGGTGAAACGGATGTGGTGATGGACTTCGGTCCGGGAGCGCTCGCCGCCATGCAGGAGCGGTTCGACCCGTCTGCGGCGCACGTCATCTTCAGCCATCTTCACGCCGACCATTGCTCGGACTTCCCGTCGCTGCTGGTGTGGCGCCGGTACCACCCCACGGCCCCGGCGGAGCAGCGCCACCGCCTGATCGGCCCCTCGTACGCCCGGGAGCACCTGGGGCGCATGAGTGCGGACAAACCGGGGGAGCAGGACGACTTTACCGACACTTTCGAGTTCACCATCTGGCGCGCCGGGCAGCCGGAGCAGCTCAGCGGGCTGACCATCACCCCGTTTGATGTGGTCCACCCGGCACAAGAGTCGCACGCGCTGCGCATCGAGGACGCCTCCGGCAAGGTCATCACCTTCTCCGGAGACTCGGGGTACACGCCAACGCTCATCGACGCCGCCCGCAACGCCGACTACTTCCTCTGCGAAGCCGCCTGGGGCGCAACCTCCGAAGACAAGGCGGAGGGCATGCACCTATCCGGCAAGGAAGCCGGCCGCATCGCCCGCGAGGCCGGCGTGAAAAAACTGGTGCTGGTGCACATCCAGCCGTGGACGGACCCGGAGGAGGTCCTCGCGGCCGCCCGCACCGAGTTCGACGGGGAGATCATCCTGGGCAAGGCCGGCGCCACCTTCGAGCCGTAACCGCCTGCGTTACCCCCCTTTAAGGGGCGAATGGTGGCACTAGGGCTCTCGCGTGCTAACTTAATCACCATAACGACCGGTTCCGCTAGGCTACCTCCCAGTAGTCAGTCCAGGGCCGGTTTTCAAAATTCGGGGGTGGGGAATCGTGGTCGCCACGAAACCATTTAGGGAATATGCGGATCTTTTGGCTTTATTAGCTGATCGGGGGATGCGGATCGCTAATACCGAAGCAGCCGAAAAAGCGCTGCGAAACATCGGATATTACCGTTTAAGCGGGTACTGGTATTCGTTCCGGAAACCGCTCCCGGATCAGGAGAAGCGCCGCGGGTTCGAACTAGCTCGAATGGATGAATTCCGTGATGGGACAAACTTCGACGACATTGTTCGTCTCTATGCACACGACACCCGATTGCGCAAGGCTGCTCTGAGCGCATTGGAGCCGGTGGAGATTTGGCTTCGTAACGCCATCGCGCACACGATCGGCAGTGAGCACCCGCTGCTATACCTCCATCTAGACAACCCGTCAGTGCTCGATCTGAAGATGCGTTCACCGATTAGGGATCGAACCCAGGAAAAGCGTTATGCCAAGTGGCTGGACCGCTTCGACGCATCGATAGATTACTCCAAAGAGGATTTTGTACAGCACTATAGAAATCGAGACGAAGATCTCCCTATTTGGGTTGCAGTCCAAACTTTTGAGTGGGGAGCGTTGCGCAACTTGTACGACCTGCTTCCAAAGTGGATGAGAGAGAAAATCGCCTTTGATACTGGGCTGACGTTCAAGGAGCTTGGGTCGTGGCAGCGATCGCTGGCCTATATGCGTAACACCTGTGCGCATTACTCGAGACTGTACAACCGAGTTGATGATGCACCCCTCATGCCAAGAAACCCGAGGTCAGACCTGAGCTGGGTTCGGGCATATCCCGAACCGTTGCGCGAGCGGACATTCTTCAAATTATCCATGCTGCAGTACCTGCACGGTGTGATCAAGGGTGGACCGCATGAGGCGCTACAAAGAGTTGTTTCCGAGTTTTTGAGAGCGGATTTCCCGGGGCACGATCTCTCTGCACAAGCAAACTCGTTGCCCATCCCTGGCGCAATGGGGTGCCCTCCGAACGTGATCAATCAAACGCCTTGGGCGTAGAAGTCCGACGAATCGACATTGCCGAACTGCGTTACGCTTGGACGCATGACTGATTTTTCGCGCCTAGACGGCCGCGCTTTCGACCAACTGCGCCCCGTGCGCATCACCCGCGGCTTTACTTCCAACCCGGCGGGCAGTGTGCTCGTTGAGTTCGGCAATACCCGCGTCATGTGCACCGCCTCCGTGGAGGAGGGCGTGCCGCGCTTCAAGAAGGACTCCGGCGAGGGCTGGCTCACCGCCGAGTACGCCATGCTCCCGTCCGCCACGCACGACCGCATGCCGCGCGAGTCCATGAAGGGCAAGGTGAAGGGCCGCACCCACGAGATCTCCCGCCTGGTGGGCCGCTCGCTGCGCGCCGCTGTGGACCTCACCCAGCTTGGCGAGAACACCATCCAGCTCGACTGCGATGTGCTCCAGGCCGACGGCGGCACCCGCACCGCCTCCATCACCGGCGCCTATGTCGCGCTCGCGGACGCCATCGCGGTGCTCAAGGAGCGCGGCGTGGTCCCGGGCGAGCCGCTGCTCAAGCCCATCGCCGCGGTTTCCGCCGGCATTATCGACGGCCACGTGTGCCTGGACCTGCCCTACGAGGAGGACTCCCGCGCCGAGGTGGACCTCAACGTGGTGATGCAGGAGGGCGGCAACTTCGTGGAGATTCAGGGCACCGGCGAGCACGGCCTGTTCGGCCGCGAGCAGCTCGGCGAGATGCTGGATGTCGCGGCCAAGGGCTGCGAGGAGCTCATCGCAGCACAGAAGGCGGCGCTGGGATGGTAAAGGTCCTCGTCGCTTCCAGGAACCAAGGCAAGGTCCGCGAGCTCGAGCAGGTGCTGCGCGAGCTCAACATTGAAGGGGTGGAGCTTGTCTCGCTTCACGACGCTCCGCCGTACCCCGACCCCGTCGAAGACGGCCTCACCTTCGTCGACAACGCCCTATTGAAGGCCCGTGCCGGAGCAAAAGCCACCGGCCTGCCCTGCGTTGCCGACGATTCTGGCCTGACAGTGGAAGCGCTCAACGGCATGCCGGGCATCCTGTCTGCCCGCTGGTCCGGCAACCACGGTGACGACCAGGCCAACAACGACCTGCTGCTCGCCCAGATGGCGGATATCAACGAGCGAGCTGCCGCGTTCGTGTCCTGCTGCGCCCTGGCCGCCCCGGACGGGCAGGAATTTACCGCCGAGGGCCGCTGGGAGGGCGAGCTGCTCCGCGAACCGCGCGGCGAGAACGGCTTCGGCTACGACCCACTGTTTGCACCCGCCGATGCCGACGGCCGCTCCTCCGCAGAGCTGACGCCTGAGGAGAAGAATGCGCGCTCCCACCGCGGCAAGGCGCTGAGGGCGCTGGCCCCGCACATCGCGGCGCTGAAGTGACGCAATTGGTTACAGTGGGCCTATGAAGAAAACGATTGCACTTGTAGGAACTGTTCTCGCCTCCGGCGCGCTGCTGACCGGTTGCGGTCAGAAGGGTGATTTCGACGGCGAATGGACCGGCGACATCACCGCGACCCAGGAAGGCAAAGGCGGCGGCCACGCCACCATCACTATCGACGGCAAGGACTGCGACTGGCAGATGACCGAGACCGACGGTGAAACCAACGAGGCGAACTGCCTGCGCGACGACAAGGAGTTCAAGCTCGAGGATCCGCTGACCCACCAGGACCTGAAGTACGACGCCGAGCGCAGCGGCGACACCCTCACCCTGAGCCCGCAGAACGATCAGGCAGAAAAGGTCGGCGTGATGGTGCTGACCAAGACCACCGAAAAGTAAACCGGCTCTGACAACACAAAACCCGGCAGGTTTTCCCTGCCGGGTTTTGTCTTTGCGCTTAGGAGAGCTGGAACTTCTCCTTGACTTCTTTGCGGCGCTTGGCCTCCACGATGAACGACATGAACGGCACAACTCCGGACAGAGCGGTGGTAATCCAGGTGCCCGCGGACCAGCGTGCCTTGGACCCAAGGTTCAGCGACGCCATCAGAAACGCCACGAACGCGAAGCCGTGCACGCGGGCGACCCAGGACAGGTAGTCGACGTTCATGTCAAAGCCGTACTGCATGATCATGCGGGTAATAAGCAGGAGGAACAGCACACCAGTGATCCACGCGGTGATAGTGAAAAACGTGAGCGCCTGCTTCACGCGACGCTGGCGTTCCGGGTGGATGCGCGCGGGCTGAGTGGGCGGGGTCTGCGGGGCGGGCTGCGTCATGCTGATTCACCTTTACCTTCTGCGTTCGTTTGACGGCGCGGGGCTACAAGCTTGTTGTATTCCTCCACGTCCAGCTCGGGGCGAGAGGGGAGGAAGTCCTCGTCGATTTCCGTGGGTTCCTTTACCTCGCCGTACTTGGCAAGGTCGGCCTCGTAGAGGTCGTCCATGGTCAAGCCGGCGTTTTCGGCGTCGATTTTCTCGTTCTCCATGCGCATACCCACGCGGTAGGCGTAGACGAAAAACGCCGCGAAGCACGGCCATTGCAGGGCGTAGCCCAGGTTTTGGAACGTTCCCGAGCCGGACTGGTAGCGCTCCCACTGCCAGCGGGCGAGCAGGAGACAGGTCACGGCTGCTGCGATCAGCAGCACGATGTGCCACCAGCGCACGCGGATGCGCTCGCGTTGGGGCACCGCCTCGGTGCTCTCAACTGCCTTGTTCTCTTCGCTCACAGCTGGTCAGTCTACCCGGCAACCTTAAAAGGCCAAACGAAAGTTTGACTGCCGCATTTTTAATTGCATCTTATTTATATGTCGTTGCAAATGGCCGGGTTCCGGTTAACGATTGCCGCGGACCACTGTGTAGTATCCATCAACGACGCGCCCGTGGCGGAATTGGCAGACGCGCTGGATTTAGGTTCCAGTGCCTTATGGCGTGAGAGTTCAAGTCTCTCCGGGCGCACCGAGTTTTATGGGGGTAGTGGGGGCGATTCGGGATTCTTAGAGATTCTCGTGTTTTAAACAGCTCGAATTGTCTTCAGAAAGTTTCCCCAGCGCGTTGTAGGGATGTCCACCCCTTCAACCCTTAGAGGGTGATAAGCGGATGGTTCACTAATTGACAGAAGTCTGTGAACTGCTTATATGCCGTTGCCCCTCTCCTGCCTATGGGTTATGTTTTCTCTGGAATTTCCCTGTCTTCGGCGTGTCCGTTGAACGGGGTGTCGGAAACGGGTTGGCCACGTGCTGCTCGGCGAGTGAAAGGTGGAGTTTGTGTTAGATAGTCCAGCAAGAACTAAATCGTGGTGGGGGGTGTTTGTCTCCCTGCTTGCGTCGGTTGCTCTCGCAGTTGCTGTGGTCGCGGTGCCCACGCCGGCGCAAGCGCAGGGACAGCCGAGTGGGGGTAACGAACCCACAAAAACTCTCGAATTCCATCAGGCGTTCGGTCACACGTACAATGCTGTCGGGAGCGATGGTTTGCCTCGTCCGATAACGTCCGTCAATATGCTTCGGCTGGATACTTTGAGTGTCGATGGACAATGGTATCTTGCCCTCTGTATTGATGCTGATACTGACATTACGGAATATTCTCCAGGTGACGTGGTCAGCTGGGACTCGTACTTAAACTCGAATAGCGCTAAAAGCGTCTTCGGTCCAAGCTCAGGGTTGTCTCGTGAAGAAAAGATTGAACGGCTGGGCAAGATCCGGTGGATCGTAGAGAACGGCTATCCAACTAAGCCTGTCGAGATAAGTGGAGTAGATCCGCAAACTCTTGAGCGTGCCAATCTTGCGGCTACCCAGCTCGCAATTTCGCATTTTTCGAACGGCTACACGCCGCAGTTCGATGATGACGATGATTTTGACGATATCGAGGTAGTTACAAAAAGAATCTACGACCAACTTATTGAGAATGCCGTCGCACTCAGTGAGCCTGTAGGAGCCGAAAACCGGACGGGGCAAATTTTCAGAACCAGAAGCGCTGACCATCAAGATCTCGTGATAATCCAGCCGGCACCGAAGTTGAGGACAACGGCATCTTTCAAAGATGACTCCTTCACGGATTCGGATCGAGTTCTTGAAAATCAACCGGCTCCGAAAACCGTTTATGATCGTGTTTTTATCTCCGACATCCTCCGAGATGACCAGCGTGAAGGTCGAGGCCGGGCTACTTACACTTTGTCGGCAACCCTTGTCGACAAGGCAAATCCTGCAACCGAACTTGGATCTGGTTCCGTAACTTTCAAGCCCTCAGACCCTGGGGTGTTTAGCCAAACTGACATCAATCCAACAATTGCGTTCGAAGATAGTGATCATGCCGCGGTTTCCGGCTATGTGACGGTCCCGATCACGCTGAACGAGGACGTGTCCAATGTCGAGTCAATGGTGGTTTTTGAGGAATTAACTTCGACGAACGTCAATCACAAACTGCAGTTCACCGATGGCAATACAGACGTCAAGACAATCGGGTGGCACCGAGATCTTGAAGATTCATCCCAGACATTACGGTTGGGAGAGGCCCCTTCTCATGAGCCATCCCCGACAACTAAGCCGGCTGTTCCGGAAGAGTCGTCTGAGGAGAGTGAGCCGTCTACGGCTCTGACTACCGCGCCGTCGGTGACTGAGGTGACTACGACGGTGACGCCGACTGTTACTGTGACTGCTCCGACTACGACGTCGACGAAGCCGGGCACCGTGGTTACCACGACCCTGCCGAATGTGACGTCGACGCAGCCGGGTAACACGGTTGTTACGACTCAGCCGGATGTGACGTCGACGCAGCCGGGTAACACGGTTGTTACGACTCAGCCGGATGTGACGTCGACGCAGCCGGGTAACACGGTTGTTACGACTCAGCCGGATGTGACGTCGACGCAGCCGGGTAA
>NZ_JAKRMZ010000029.1:0-33998 GCF_022345915.1 Corynebacterium sp. ACRQP
GTACGAACGCTGCTGCACAAGCAGCTTCATCACCGCCCGGTAATCCGTCATCAGCGGACTCCTTCCGGTAACCGGCTACACCCCTGTGGTGCAACCACCCGAAAGCATCACCCGCCACCGCCAACCCCGCTACCGGAAACCCACTGAACCGCTACCCGAAAGTCACCACACCGCTACCAACTAGCCGGTCGCAACACGTGACATTTGTACAGCTAGCCAATTGTCTATAAGGGCCAACATGGACAAGCGTACGGATGCCCCAAGGCGTCTGCAATGCCCCTTTGATGAACATCTACCCCCCACAAAACGGCGCTAAACTTTGACTAATTAGACATATGGCGTTTACCACCTGCACAGACAGCTCAGAGGAGCTTACGAAATGCACGACACGTCGATCACAACTAATGCCCGAGCGGCGCCGTTCTTAACATCACCCTGAGCAACTCAAAAGCGCACACTCCATCCCCCTCGAAAGAAAGATGAGAGGGCACGATCAGCAGAATCGCAGCTAGGAAGTTTAGGCCACAAAACTTCCTGCTAAGTTGCTGTGCCGCCAGAAGCTCCGAAGCTCCAGCCGACGGACCAAAACGAGACGGTTCTTAATTTCAGGTAAGAATGTGACGCAAGTTTTCGTTTATCACCCTTATGGGGGTGGCCGGCGAGGCGTCGATAGGCAGAAGCCTCCACACTCCCTCGTGCGGGAAATCTTTGCCTAGGCGTTGCCGGAAGACCCCGTGAGCTCGAGGTCCTGTACGGAGCCGCTCGCACCCGTTCCGTACTAGCTCGGTCGCCTGTTGATGACGTCGAGCTGGATAGCGACTTCTGAGGTGAACACGCCCAGACGCTGCTGGACAGTGGTGTTCGTCTCCTGGATGCGCGCATCCATCTACACACTTATTCAATCGTCTCCCCACCGAAGGGAGTGGAAAGGCCGAAGGGGCGTCGCAAAGCACGACGCCCCCCGAACCCCCAGGAAACCCCTATCGCTGCATCACATCGTGGCGCACGATGGTCTGGTCGCGGCCCGGGCCGACGCCGATGTAGGAGATCGGCGCGCCGGAGAGCTCCTCCAGGCGCAGCACGTAGTCCTGTGCCTTCTGGGGCAGATCTTCAAACGTGCGGCACTCGGTGATGTCCTCGTCCCAGGCCGGCATGGTCTCGTAGATCGGCTCGGCGTGGTGGAAGTCGGTCTGTGTCAGCGGCATTTCGTCGAAACGCTTGCCGTCCACGTCGTAAGCCACGCAGATGGGGATCTCGCCGATGCCGGTGAGCACGTCCAGCTTGGTCAGGAACAGGTCCGTGAAGCCGTTGACGCGGGAGGCGTAGCGCGCGATCACGCTGTCGTACCAGCCGGTGCGGCGCACGCGCCCGGTGTTTACGCCCACCTCGCCGCCGGTGACCTGAAGGAACTCGCCCCACTTATCAAACAGCTCTGTGGGGAACGGGCCGGCACCCACGCGGGTGGTGTACGCCTTGACAATGCCCAGCACGCCGGTGATGCGGGTCGGGCCGATGCCGGAACCCACGCAGGCGCCGCCGGCGGTGGGGTTGGAGGACGTGACAAACGGGTAGGTGCCGTGGTCCACATCCAGCATCGTGGCCTGGCCGCCCTCCATGAGGACGTGCTCGCCGCGGTCCAGGGCGTCGTTAAGCACACGCTCCGCATCGATAACCATGGGCGCGAGACGCTCGCCGTAGCGGCCGAAGTAGTCCATGGTCTCCTCCACGGAGATCGCGCGACGGTTGTACAACTTCACCAGCATCTGGTTCTTCACGTCCAGCGCGGACTCGATCTTCTGGCGCAGGATGGACTCGTCAAAGATGTCCTGCACGCGCAGCCCCACGCGCGCGACCTTGTCGGCATAGGTGGGGCCAATGCCGCGGCCGGTGGTGCCGATGGCGCGTTTGCCCAGGAAGCGCTCCTGCACGCGGTCCAGCTGCTGGTGGTACGGCGCCACCATGTGCGCGTTGGCGGAGACCTTCAGGCGGGACGCGTTGGCGCCGCGGGCCTCCAAGCCGTCGATTTCCTCGAACAACGCCTCCAGATTCACCACCACGCCGTTGCCCAAGATCGGGGTGGCGTTCTCGCTGAGCACGCCGGCGGGCAACAGCTTCAGCTCGTACTTCTCCCCGCCCACCACAACGGTGTGGCCCGCGTTGTTGCCGCCGTTGGGTTTAACCACGTAATCGACCTTGCCGCCGAGGATGTCGGTCGCTTTGCCTTTGCCCTCGTCGCCCCACTGGGCGCCCACAATGATGATGGCGGACATCGCACACTCCTTATATATGGCGCAATAACGGCCATATTGTAGCGTGAGCGCCATGCGGCTCATCCACTGCGCGTGCGGCGACGCGCCAGTCATCCCCGGCGCTCAGCGCTTCGACCTTCCGCAGCACCCCAGCCAGCGGGAACTGAAGTTTCTGGCGGACATCGCGCGCGAGGTGTTGCCCAAGGACCCCACCCCGTCTCTGGACGAGATCCAGGCCAGCCCGAACGTGTCCCATCTGGGAGAGCCTGCCTTTGCGCCGCAGCGGCCTTCCGAGCCGGTGCGCGTGGTGGTCTCCGGCGACGACCGCGCCCTGGGGCTCGTGCTCACTCGCCTGATGCGGGCGGATGTGATGTGGGTGGAGGTCGGGTACGTGCCCGTCGATAGGCAATCTCCCGCAGCGGTGATGTGGGGTGCCGGCGATGCGGCGCTCGCTGTCGAGGGGGCGGTGCGGCCGATGCCCTGCATACGCACGGACTTCGGCGAGGTGGTCGCGGGTTCCGCCGAGCTGTTTACTGGCGACGGCTCCGCGCCGTACGTGGGCGAAATTGTCGTGGACTCCGAGGTGCTCGTCGGCGGCAGCGAGTTCGGGGCGCGGCTCGTACCCACCGTAGACGCGCCCGGGCTGGTCGCGGTGCCGTTTGTCAGCCCGCTCGTGCCCACGCGCCGCTTCCTGCGGCGACAGCCCGTGCGCCGCACCGACGCCTCCCGGGTCCTCGCAGGCCGCGCGCTGCAATCAGGGGGCGAGGAAATCGCCGTGCTTATCGACGGCATCCGTCGCCCCCGCCCCGTCACCCGCGTCACGTTCTACCGCCATCTGCGCGACATCCAGAGCGTCCGCGAGGGCTAAATTCTAGAATGTGAGTTATCTCACAGTGGGAATTTTGTGGCGTTTGGTTAGCGTTTCGTTACCTCGCCGGTACTGAGCCTTGTTGTAGGTTTTGGCGGTTTACGTGGCGTCGATAGGCAAAGGCCCACGTCAAAGGGGTGTGACTAGGGCTACCTGAAGTGGGCGGGTTTGTCGCTCGAATTTTTGTTCTAACCGCGGTTTTGAACGGACGTCCAAACGCGCCGTGGAACTCTTCCCTACATTCGTTTTTGTTCCCGCAAGGACCGCTCCAGACGGAAACCGCGGTAGCAAAATAAATTTACTAGCCAAAACCTTTAAGGAGAAATCATGGCTGACTTCAACCGCATCGAGGACCTCGCAAACGCAACCGCATACGACGTCGACGGCGACAAGGTTGGCGGCGTCAAGGACGTTTACGTCAACGACACCACCGGCCAGCCGGACTTCGTTTCCGTCAACCACGGTCTCTTCGGTGGCGGCGACTCCATCGTCCCGCTGCGTGGCCACACCCTGCGCGACGGCGAGCTGCACCTCGCATTCCCGAAGGAGCGCATCGAGGACGCACCGGACCTGGACGAGAACGGCCACCTCACCACCGAGGACCAGGACGCGTTCTACCGCCACTACGGCCTGGAGAACACCCAGGACGTGACCACCTACGAGACTGGTAACCGCTTCGCAGAGACCGGCGCTGCTGGTGCGGGCGCAGCAGGTGCTGCAGGTGCTGGCTACGCTGCCGGCGAGCGCCGCGACGTCGAGACCGACGTCGACGCTGAGCGCCGCGAGTTCGCCGACACCGACCGTCGCGACGTCGCAGACAACGGCGAGATCATCCGCTCCGAGGAGCAGCTGAACGTCTCGAAGGACCGCGTTGAGACCGGCCAGGTCCGCCTGCGCAAGTACGTGGTCAACGAGACCGAGACCGTCGAGGTTCCGGTTGAGCGCGAAGAGGTCCGCGTTGTCCGCGAGCCGATCACCGACGCTGACCGCGCCAACTACGACGGCAACATCGGCGAGCAGGAAGCTTCCGTCACCCTCTCCGAGGACCGCGTGAACGTTTCCAAGGAGTCCGTCCCGGTGGAGAAGGTCTCCCTGGAGAAGGACACCGTCCGCGACACCGAGCGCGTCTCCGAGGAGGTCCGCAAGGAGCGCTTCGAGACCGACGGCGTCGTCGAAGGCGATGTCGAGGGCGACATCAACAAGCGCTAAGCACTACGCGCTAAGCGCCTCAAACCCCGGCTGGGTTTTCCTCCCAGTCGGGGTTTTCGCTGTGCGGGTTGGTTTGGGCTGCCAAACCCAACGCCCGCTAGTCGAAGTCGAACGATTCCGGCTCGACCTTCGGCGTCTGCGAGGTGGGTACCAAAGCAGCCAGCGCCGACTCGTGGGACATCCCGCACACCATCAACAAGTCCACGATCAGCGAGCGAGTCTGCGCCAAAATCGCGTACGAGGACAGCACGCCGTCCTCCGGGATGACGTCCATGCCAGCCTCCTGCGCGGCCTGGCGCAGCTCGTTCACGCACTGCGGGATCACGGTGGCCTGGGCGACGCGGGAGTTGACGTCGTAGACCTCGGAAAGTTCCAGGCACACCTGGGAAAGGGTGTCCAGGAGCTCGATTTGGGCGGGGGTGGCGGAATCGTTGTCGTCGGCAAGCACGCCCGCCCTGCGCGCCAGCACGCGAGTCGTGCGCACCGCATTGTCGACGGGCGGGATCACGCGCGCGAGGGAATTGATGTAGCGGCGCGTACCCCACAGAAACGGCGAGACCAGCGACGTTTCCTGGCCGGCCTTGATGGCGGCGGCGAGGTCGTCGATGCCGGTTTGGGTGCCGCGGATGAGGTCGAGGGCCTCGTCGATGCTGGCGGGGTCCTTGTCGCGGAGTCCATCGGAGACGTCGTCGAGCACCGACGACATGATGCCCAGCACCTTTGACACCTCGGCGCGGGCCGACTGCATCGGTGCCTGCGGGATCAGCGCGATCGTGGCCATGGCGACCAGACAGCCGATGATCGCGTCCACAGTGCGGTCGATGCCGGTGACCTCCGCGCCCGGCGGCATGATCGTGGCAATCAGGATGGCGCCGATCGCGGCCTGGTTGTTCACCAGGATCGAACTGGAGAAGAACGACGCAATGAGCAGCGAGCCCGCGACGATGACGGCGATCTGCCAGCCGCCGTCGCCGAGCCGGTAGAAGATGAGGTCGCCCACGAGCACGCCGAGGATGCAACCGAGCGCCATATCCACTGACTTAGAGACGCGATCTCCGCCCGTCATACCGATAATGATGACCACACTGATCGGGGCGAAGAACGGCCGCGGGTGCCCGGCGACGTCGCGGGCCAGGAAGTAAGCCAGGCCGGCGGCGAGGCCGATCTGCATAATCGGGAGCAGGCGTTTGCGCACACGTTTCAGGCGCGCCTGCACCGACTTGTCCACCAGCTGAAGACGCTCCCGCGTACCCATCCTCTGCTTCGCCATGGTTAGACAGTTTAGGCGGGAAAGAACACGGTCTGGCAAAAGGAAAACCTCCGGGGATGGCCGGAGGTTCGTCGAGAAGCAAATGCTTACTTGGACACGGACTTGCCCACGGAGTGGAGGTCCTGGCATGCCTCGATGACGCGCTCGGACATGGCCTGCTCAGCCTTCTTCAGGTAGGAACGCGGGTCGTAGGTCTTCTTGTTGCCCACCTCGCCGTCGATCTTGAGCACACCGTCGTAGTTGGAGAACATGTGCGCCGCGACCGGGCGGGTGAACGCGTACTGGGTGTCGGTGTCCACGTTCATCTTGATCACGCCGTAGCGCAGGGCCTCCTCGATCTTCTCCTTCTCGGAGCCGGAGCCGCCGTGGAAGACGAAGTCGAACGGCTGCGCACCCTCGTCCAGGCCGAGCTTGCGGGCGGCGACCTTCTGGCCCATGTCCAAGACCTCCGGACGCAGCTTCACGTTGCCCGGCTTGTACACGCCGTGGACGTTGCCGAAGGTGGCGGCCAGCAGGTAGCGGCCGTTCTCGCCGGTGCCGAGGGCATCGACGGTCTTCTCAAAATCGGCTTCGTTGGTGTACAGGTTCGAGCCGGCGCGAGCCTCGACGCCGTCCTCCTCGCCGCCGACGACACCGATTTCCACCTCGAGGATGATGTTCGCCGCGTGCGCCTTAGCCAGGAGCTCCTGCGCGATCTCAAGGTTCTCGTCGATCGGCACTGCGGAGCCGTCCCACATGTGGGACTGGAACAGCGGCAGCTCGCCGCGGTCCACGCGCTCCTGGGAGATGGCGATGAGCGGACGGACGTAGTCGTCCAGCACTTCCTTCTGGCAGTGGTCGGTGTGCAGGGCGATGTTGACGTCGTAGTGCTGCGCCACCTCGTGCGCGAACGACGCCAGCGCCTTCGCGCCCGCAACCTTGTTCTTCACGCCCAGGCCAGAGCCGAACTCGGCGCCGCCGGTGGAGAACTGGATGATGCCGTCAGACTCCGCCTCGGCGAAACCCTTGATAGCCGCGTTGATGGTCTCCGAGGAGGTGCAGTTGATCGCCGGGAACGCGAAGCCGCCCTTCTTGGCGGTGTCCAGCATCTGGTTGTAGACCTCGGGGGTTGCGATGGGCATGGAAATCCTCCTGCTAGGGGTTGCAGTTACGCCCCCAGTATGCCCCTTTTACGCCTGCGCTGCAGCCACCCTCGCCGCCGCCTCCAGCAGCATCCAGCCGGAAAGTTGGACGGACAGGTCGCGCTCGTCGATGCGCACGAGCCCCACCGCCTCGCTTATCGACGAAGGCCCGAGCCCGTAGTTGTGCGGCAACTTCGCATCCTGGGTCCACTCCGCGGCGAACACCGGCAAACCGTCGACCTCCAGGCGGTGCGACCACAGCGACTCCGCCGACTGCATGACCAGCCGCGCCGCGATCTTGCGGGTGGCGACGTTCTCCTTCGAATCCTCCGGCAGCCGCAGGGCAACCTCGGCCAGGTAGCGCGCGAGAATGCCCTTGAACAGGCCGCCGTCGCCCTCCCCAGACTCCTCCGGCGGGCTCAGCAGCACGCCCTGCGGGGTGGCCAGGTGCAGCGCAATCGCCTGCACGATCGCGCGGATGTGGGTGATGTAGAACATCGACGCGTCCGCGCGCTCCGAGTAAACGAAGGAATCGATCTGCTCGTCGTGCGCCAGGCCGACGTCCTCACGCAGCGCAAGCGCGATCTCGAGGCTCGCTCCGAGTGCGGTGCCCTGGTTGTAGGTGTACACCTTATCGACGACCTCCGGTCCGCTCATGCGCATCCGGATGCCGTCGTCAAGCAGACCGTCCTCACGCACCAGGTTGTCGAAGATCCAGTCCACAATCTCGCGCGCCTTATCCAGGCGGCCCGTGCGGGCGAACAGCAGCGCCGCGGTGGCGTTCGACGGCACGTTGTAGAACGTCTCGCCGCTTCGCCACGGCAGCACGCCCGTCACCGGGTCGATGCCCGCGAGCAGGTCAAACTCCAGGTCATCCAGGTGGCGGTTGCGCCTGATCCCGCCGATGCGGGTCGCGCGGTTCCACGCCAGGGCCAGCCACGCCTTGTCGTCGTAGTGGACGTTGGTCAGCAGCTTGCCCCGGTTGCGGCGCTGCACCCCGCGCAGCGTGTCCGCGATCCGGCGGCGGCGCGATTTCGTTTCGCGGCGGGCGGCGGCGTCGACCTGGCAGTCCAGGTACTGGGCCTGCCACCAGTAGTGCCAGTGCCAAAACAGGCGGTCCTTCGGGCCCGGCGGCCACGCCACCACCGCCAGATTCGTCTTGGGCAGGCCCCAAAGCTTTTGCGCGTGGCGTTCATTTACGGCAGATTCAGCCAGGTCGGCGCGGTGCGCCCACGTTTCCGGCACAGGGGGACTCCTCAAGTTCAAACGGTTCGTACCTATATTGCCAGAGTGGCCGGATTCGTTTCACCGGTTCCGGCTGGTTTTAGGGGTTCGGTTAGGTCTGGCGGCGGGTCTGGTAGCGGGCCTGGCGACGGGCCAGCTAAACGAAACATGCACAAATCGACAATTGGGACGGTTGTTCAATTTCGAACGTGCAGGTCAGAAGATTATAAGTTTTGGTGCATGTAAATTCGTACAAAACCGGGGCCGGCCGCCCCTCGGCTACCACGCCTGGGAGAGGTCCGCGTGCTGACGGACCCAGGCGTGCATCGCGATGCCGGCCGCGACGCCGGCGTTGATGGAGCGGGTGGAGCCGAACTGGGCGATCGAGCAGGTCATCACCGACGCCTCCTGGGCCGCTTCGGTCACGCCTGGCCCCTCCTGACCAAACAGCAGAACACACTCGCGGGGCAGCTCGGCGGTCTCGAGAGGGACGGAACCGGGAGTGTTGTCGATGGCGACCACCGGTATGCCCTCCGCGGCGGCCCATTCCATGAGGTCGGCTACGGTTTCGTGGTGGCGGATGTGCTGGTAGCGGTCCGTGACCATGGCGCCGCGCCGGTTCCACCGCTTGCGCCCGACAATGTGCACCTCGCGGGCCAAAAAGGCGTTGGCGGTGCGCACCACCGTGCCGATGTTCATGTCGTTTTCGAAGTTCTCGATGGCCACGTGGAAGGGGTGGCGGCGCTGGTCAAGGTCCTCCACCACCGCGTCCAGCGACCAGTAGCGGTACGCGTCGACGACGTTGCGGCGGTCGCCGTCGCGGAGAAAATCCGGGTCGTAGCGGGGGTCTTCGGGCCACTGGCCTTCCCAGGGGCCGACGCCGTGGCGGCCTTCGTTCCATTCGGTGGGGCCGCGGAGTTTCCCGTCAGACGAGTTAGGCAAGGCCGAGGTCTTCGAGTCCGAGGAGGAAGCGGTACTCCAGGCCGGCGTCGCGGAGCACCTGGTCGGCGCCGGTCGCGCGGTCGACGACGGTGGCCACGGCGACCACCTCAGCACCCTCCTCACGGCAGGCCTCGACGGCGGTGAGCGGCGAGTTGCCGGTGGTGGTGGTGTCCTCGACCACCAGCACTCGCTTGCCTTTGATGGACGGGCCTTCGATGCGGCGCTGCATGCCGTGCTTCTTGGCCTCCTTGCGCACCACAAAGGAATCGATCGGGCGGCCGGGGGCGTGCATGACGGCGGTGGCCACCGGGTCGGCGCCCAGGGTGAGGCCGCCGACGGCGTCGAAGTCCAGGTCGTCGGTGAGCTCGCGCAGCAGCTTGCCGATCAGCGGGCTGGCCTCGTGGTGCAGCGTCGCGCGGCGCAGATCCACGTAGTAGTCCGCCTCCTTGCCCGAGGACAGGGTCACTTTGCCGTGCACAACTGCCAGCTCTTTGACCAGTTCAGCGAGTTTTTCCTTCATCGTTTTACTCCTTGTCGTCGAATATTGAGCTCGGGCCCTGCATGCGGCGCACCCGGGTTAAGTCCACCACGCGGCGCTCGTCGCCGGCGATGGCTTCCACGTCGTCGCCGCCGATGGTGTGGTCGGCCACCTCGCCGCGCTCGCCGCCGGTGGTGCGGGTGGGCAGCTCCACGGGGTCCTCGGGGCGCTGCATCACCGGCTCATCCTCGGCCTCAGGCTCTGCCGCGGGGGCCTGGCCCGGGATGTCGCGGGTGGGGAATGGGAGGGTGAGCGGAGCATCGTCGAGAGGCGGGAGCGTCCGGGCCGCGTCCGCGAGCAGCGCCAGGGGCGCAAGGGTGGCGTCCCAGTCCTGCGGGGTGGCGTCGCGGCTCAGCTGCGCGATCGCCCACGCGCCCTCGAACCAGACGGCCTGCACGGCGGCGGGCAGTTGTTCGAGTGCGGTGAGCACTCGCCTATCGACGAACCTCCGGCCCGCCCCCGCCTGCGTAGCAAAACACGTGAACCCATGGTGCGTGTCCAGCTCCACCAGGTCGTCGGAGCCTTCCGCCGCGAAATCGGTGCGGCGGAAGTCCACCACCGCGTTGGTTTCCGCGCCGGTGCCCATGGCGATGACGGTGGCCTCGCCCAGATCCGCCACGTGCGCGTCGTGCCCGTAGGCGGCGCCTGTGGCCACGTTTCGGGCGGAGGCTCCCCCGGCGGCGGCGCCGCGGGACCACTCACCTGCCAGCATGTCGTCGCTGGACGCGAAGGCGTAGCCGTGCTCGCGAGCCCAGGCGCGGCGGGCGCGCTTACTGGGCTTGGCCGGTTTAGCGGGCTTTTCGGGTTTTGTGCTGCGCTCGCGGGCGTCGGATGCGAACAGCGCCACGGCGGCAAGCAGCGCCGCGAGTGCGAGAACGAACAGCAGGATGACCATCGCGGCCTATGCTACCGCGCGGCCCGACACTAAATGTCCGTCGCCACCGGGTTGTCGCGGTTCGCGCTCCACTGGGACCAGCCGCCCACGTAATGGGTGAGCAGCGGCAGGCCGGCGTGCTCCATCGCGGCCAGCAGCAGGGCGGAGTGGTTGCCGGAGCCGGAGTAGGTGATCACGCTGGCCGGGTCTGTGTTCTGGGTAACGCCTAGCTGGGAGAAGCGGTCGCGGATCGTGTCGGTGTCCTTCACCTTGTGGGTCTCCGTGTCGAACAGGTCGTTGACCGGCAGGTTGCGGGCACCCGGGATGTGCCCGGCGCGCAAATCCAGGATCTCGCGGAGGCCCTGGAAACGGCGGGCACCTCTGGCGTCGATAAGCAATCCCTCAAATGCCCTGACGTCCTCCATGGTTGCGGACGGCAAGCTGCCCTCGGCGAGTTCGACGTCGCGCGGGACGACGATGCCGCCCGGGCCCGCGACCGTGGGGAAGCCTTCGCCGTCCCAGGTGGCGAAGCCGCCGTCGAGGATGTGCACGTCCTTCACGCCCGCCCAGCGCAGGATCCACCACGCGCGGGCGGCGAACAGGCCGTTGCCGCCGTCGTAGATGTACACCGGTCGGCCGTCCTCGATGCCCCAGCCCGCCGCGGCTTTGCGCACCACGTCGATGCTGGGCAGCGGGTTGCGACCAGCCGAGCGGCCGGGCATGCCGGCGAGCTGCACCGACGGGTCGCAGTACAGCGCCGTCGGGATGTGCTCAGATTGGAATTTGGACCACGCTTTGCCTGCTTTCGGCTCCCACAGCGCGGCGATGATGGTCTGCTTCTGGCCAGTCTGGATTCGCTCGTTGAGTTCAGCGGCGGAGACAAAGACGCTCATGGCCGCAAGTGTAACGGTGTTTTACGCCATGTACCCGGGAGCGAGCTGGATTGTGCCCTGCTCTTCCAAACCGCTGAGCCACTCGGTGATCCCCTCGCGCGGGCAATCCGCGCCGATGCTGGCCGCGAGCATGCCGCCCGGGCCGAGCTCCACCCGGCACCCGAACGCCAGCAGCGTGCCGGCGATCTCGTCCGGGTCCAGCCCCTCTGGATCCTCCGGCAGCACGCGCACCGTCGACGCGCCGCCGCGCACCACAACGCGATCCACGTGGAACGCGCCGCCCACCGTCACGCACTCCACGATGTCGCCCATCGCTAGCGTCGTATCCACAAACGGCACGCTCGCCACCACAAAATGATTCAGCCCAATCTGGTGCGCCTGCAGCTGCTCGCTCTCAACGCCCGGGATTGCAACGCGGGTGAGGATCGTGGTGGTTGCCTGCATGCACGGCAGTCTAAACCCTTCCGCCGCTGATTTGGGATTTTCACGGTTGCCGCTGGCCTAGACTGCATGCGTGACTGGATACCTTGCCCCCACCAAGAAAGTGCGCGTCGCGGACTTCGCGCGCAAGAAAGCCGACGGCGAGAAGTGGGCGATGCTCACTGCATACGACTACGCCACCGCCCGCGTCTTCGCTGAAGCTGGCATCGAGTGCCTCCTGGTCGGCGACTCTGCGGCCAACGTGGTTTACGGATACGACACCACCAACCAGGTCTCCGTGGACGAGATGG
This sequence comes from Corynebacterium sp. ACRQP, assembly GCF_022345915.1. NCBI lineage: Bacteria > Bacillati > Actinomycetota > Actinomycetes > Mycobacteriales > Corynebacteriaceae > Corynebacterium > Corynebacterium sp. ACRQP. The sequence continues at coordinate 11,920 of NZ_JAKRMZ010000029.1, forward strand.
CGTTCCTCGGCGCGGCCGTCGTGCGCGGCGCGGGGAATGCGCTGGTGATCATGGACCTGCCGTTCGGGAGCTACGAGGCCAGCGACGAGCAATGCGTCCGCACCGCCACCGACCTCGTGCACCGCACCGGCGCCCACATGGTGAAGCTGGAGGGCGGCGTGCGGATCGCCCCGCGCATCCGGGCGCTGAAAAACGCAGGTCTTGTGGTGTGCGCCCACGTGGGCTTCACCCCGCAGTCCGTGGACAGCCTGAGCGGGTTCAAGGTCCAAGGCCGCGACGCCGGTGCGGAGCAATTGCGTGACGACGTCCACGCAGTCGTCCAAGCCGGCGCCGACATGGTGGTCTTCGAAATGGTGCCCGCGGACTTAGCGACTGAACTGACCGACTCGTGCCCGGTCCCGACCGTCGGCATCGGCGCGGGTGCAGGCACGGACGCCCAGGTGCTGGTCTGGCACGACATGGCGGATGTGCCCGCGGGCGACCACCGCGCGAAATTCGTGCGCCGTTTCGGTTCCGTCGGCGCGGACCTCGCCGCGGCGGCCGCGGACTACAAGCGCGCCGTGCACACCGGGGAGTTCCCAGCCGACGAGCACACGTTCTAGGAGGGCGCGGGTCGCTTGCAGCGCTAGAGCTCGATCGGGGCGTTGTCCAGCAGACGGGTCGCGCCGACCTTCGCCGCCACGAGCAGACGCGCCGGACCCGTGTACCCCTCCGGCAGATCTGACATGTCGGGGGCGGTGGCGACGAGGTAGTCGAGGTGGAGGCCTTTGGTGGCGTCGAGAAGCGAGCGCGCTTCGGTGAGACTGCCGGTGGCCAGCGCGCGCGGGATGGCCAGGGCAACCTCCCGCTCCGCGTCGGAGAGGTAACGGTTGCGCGAAGACAGCGCGAGACCGTCGGTGTCGCGCACGATCGGGCAGCCGTGGATGCGCACGGGAAGGTGCAGGTCATCCACCATCTGACGGATGAGCGCGAGCTGCTGGTAGTCCTTCTCGCCGAAGAACGCGTCCGTGGCGGAAGTCAGCGCGAACAGCTTCGCCACCACCGTGAGCACGCCCGCGAAGTGCGTCGGCCTCGTCGCGCCCTCCAGCACCGCGCCGAGCGGACCGGGCTGGATCGTGGTGCGCGGGCCGTGCGGGTACATCGTCTCCGGCGCAGGTGCGAAAACAGCGTCGACGCCGAGAGCCTCAAGCTTTTCGACGTCCTCAGCCAACGTCCGCGGATACTTCTCCAAATCCTCGCCCGGCGCGAACTGCAGCGGGTTGACAAAGATGCTCACCACCACGGGGTTGCCCAGCGCCTTGGCGGCGCGGACGAGGGCGAGGTGGCCGCTATGCAGCGCGCCCATGGTGGGAACGAGGGAGACAGGGCCGGCCGGAAGCGCCTTGGCCAGCGCTTCCGGGGTGTGCACGAGTTGGGTCATGTCCTGATTATCCACCTCCGTATATCCACTCAAACGAAGAGAGGACCCTGCAAGCAATCAATCTGCTTCAACAGGGTCCTCACCGCCGAAGACAAGGTCGTTCGACGGTCTGGCTGTTAGAGTATTAGCTCATTGGGGACATTGCAATTGGTTTGGCGGGGCATAAAAGGCAGACAACCGACTTGATCTAACAACGTAGGTCTGGGCTACCTCGCGGCAACGTCCAGGCCCTCGCCGCCGTCGGCGATGTCCACGTGGACGGTGTCGCCGTCGACGATCTCACCCGCCAGCAGCTTCTTGGCCAGGCGGTCACCGATGGCCTGCTGGATCAGGCGGCGCAGCGGGCGGGCACCGTAGGCCGGGTCGTAGCCGCGCTCGGCCAACCAGGACTTCGCGGAATCCGACACGTCGAGGGTCAGGCGACGGGCGGCGAGGCGCTCGGCCAGGCCCTCGAGCTGGATGTCCACGATGCCGACGAGCTGGTCCTGGCTCAGCGGGTCGAAGACCACCACGTCGTCGAGGCGGTTGATGAACTCCGGCTTGAAGTGGTGCTTCACCGCCTCCATGATCTGCTCGCGGTTGCCGCCGGCGCCCAGGTTGGAGGTGAGGATGACCACGGTGTTGCGGAAGTCCACCGTCCTGCCCTGGCCGTCGGTGAGGCGACCTTCATCCAGGACCTGCAGAAGCACGTCGAAGACATCCGGGTGCGCCTTCTCGACCTCGTCGAAAAGCACCAGCGAGTACGGGCGACGGCGCACGGCCTCGGTGAGCTGGCCGCCGGCATCGAAGCCGACGTAACCCGGAGGGGCGCCGACCAGGCGGGCGACGGAGTGCTTCTCGCCGTACTCGGACATGTCGATGCGGATCATGGCCGCCTCGTCGTCGAAGAGGAACTCCGACAGCGACTTGGCCAGCTCCGTCTTACCCACGCCGGTGGGGCCGAGGAAGAGGAAGGAGCCGATCGGGCGGTTCGGGTCCGCCACGCCCGCGCGGGAGCGGCGCACCGCGTCGGAAACCGCGACGACGGCCTCCTTCTGGCCCACAACGCGCTCGCCGAGCACGGACTCCATGTTCAGCAGCTTCTCGGTCTCACCCTGCATCATCTTGCCGGCCGGGATGCCGGTCCAGGAGGACACGACGTCCGCGATGATGTCCGGGGTGACCTCCTCTTCCAGCATGGTCTTGTTGCTGGCCTCGGATTCCACCTTGGCTACCTCAGCCTCAAGCTCCGGGATGCGGCCGTAGCGCAGCTCAGAAACCTTGGCGTAGTCGCCCTCGCGCTCCGCGATCTCGGACTCGTTGCGCAGGCGCTCGAGCTCCTCCTTCGCGGACTGGACCTTGTTCACCTCCGCCTTCTCGTTCTCCCAGCGCGCTTTCATCTCGCCGAGGCGCTCACGCTGGTCCGCGAGCTCTTCGCGCAGGTGCTCGAGGCGCTGCGCGGAGGCGGCGTCGGACTCTTTCTGCAGGGCGATCTCTTCGATCTCCAGGCGGCGCACGATGCGCTCGAGCTCGTCGATCTCCTGCGGGGAGGAGTCGATCTGCATGCGCAGGCGCGAACCGGCCTCGTCGACCAGGTCGATGGCCTTGTCCGGCAGGAAGCGGTTGGTGATGTAGCGGTTGGACAGCTCCGCCGCCGACACCAGCGCCGAGTCCTGGATGCGCACGCCGTGGTGCACCTCGTAGCGCTCCTTCAGGCCGCGCAGGATGCCGATGGTGTCCTCCACCGTCGGCTCGCCCACGTAGACCTGCTGGAAGCGGCGCTCCAGGGCGGCGTCCTTCTCGATGTACTGGCGGTACTCGTCCAGCGTGGTCGCGCCGACCAGGCGCAGCTCACCGCGGGCGAGCAGCGGCTTGATCATGTTGCCGGCGTCCATCGCGGAGTCCCCGGAGGCACCGGCGCCAACGATGGTGTGCAGCTCGTCGATAAAGGTGATGATCTGCCCGTTGGACTCCTTGATCTCGTCCAGCACAGCCTTGAGACGTTCCTCGAACTCGCCCCGGTACTTCGCGCCCGCGACCATGGAGCCCAGATCCAGCGAGATCAGCGTCTTGCCCTTGAGCGATTCCGGCACGTCGCCAGCCACGATGCGGCGGGCCAGGCCCTCCACAATCGCAGTCTTACCGACGCCCGGCTCACCGATGAGCACCGGGTTGTTCTTCGTGCGACGGGAAAGCACCTGCACCACGCGGCGGATCTCCGAATCGCGCCCGATCACCGGGTCGATCTTGCCCTCGCGCGCACGCGCGGTCAGGTCCGTGGAGTACTTCTGCAGCGCCTGGAACTGATCTTCTGGATTGTCCGAGGTGACGGTCTTGCCGCCGCGCACCGAGGAGAAGGCTTCCTTGAGCGCCTCGAAGGTGGCGCCGCGCTTCGTCAGCAGCTCAGCGGCGTCGTCGCCTCCCTTTGCGATGCTGGCCAAAAGGACGTCGGCGGACACGAACTCGTCGCCAAGCTCGCCCGCGAGATCCTGCGCGTGTTGCAGTGCCGTCTGCAGGTCCCGGTTGATGCCCGGGTTGGCCATGTTCTGCCCCTGCGCGCTGGGGTAGGTGCTAATCAGCTCGCTGGCCTCGCGCGCGACGGTGTCTGGGTCCACGCCCGTGGCCTTGAGCACCGGGGCGGCGATGCCGTCCTCCTGCTTCAAAAGCGCTTCCAGCACGTGCGCCGGGCGCATCTCCGGGTTGCCGGCGGCAGAGGCGCGCATCTGCGCCTGCTGCAGGGCCTCCTGTGTCTTCTGCGTGTATTTATTCGCCATGATTCCATGGTCCTTTCTTGCCTAATGTTTGTTTCGCACTAGGTGTAACGCACAAGAAGTTGAGTCTGTTCCTGTCAACGGCAAAAAAGTTGCGCGGGGTTGGCTCAAAGTAGCATCGCACCAGATCACACGCGGGGGATACCCCCTTCAACAAAGAAACCCGCTAGGCGCGAAACCTAGCGGGGATTCTTATTGATACCGGATTTTAACCCGTCTTGTAGTTGCCAGTGTAAATATGAGTTCGTGCAAACGCAAACCACCTTGGCTATCACCAAAGCCTTGTCGGACGCCCGCTTCGATACATACCGGACCGTCGCTGGGGGCTCCGACGCGAAGGCACTTGAACTCTATTTATGGAATATTGGGGCGGCCGGTGCCGTCGCTGCGACCACCGGAATGGTCGAGGTGCAGCTGCGCAACAGTATCGACGCTCTACTTCAAGGGTGGAACGAGAACGAGCCCGTAAACGAGCCCGGTCGATCAGAACCGTATCCCCGCGGATGGCTTAAAGATCCTGCGCCGCGGCTCCGGCAGATTATCTCGCCCGCCAACCGGCCACCCATGTGGAAGAAGGCTGAACCCGCCCTTCTGGGCGAAGACGGCAACCCAACAAAGCCCAACCCAACGCATGACGATCTTGTGGCAGCCCTGCCGTTCGGATCCTGGTTGTTCCTTCTGCCACGCCCCGAAGTAACTTCCTCCCAGAACCCCAGGATGAGGGTTTGGAACGAGGCTCTCAGTTCGGCATTTGCCCCTAAGCAGGGATCTTCGTTCCAACATGCGAGCCACGCCGTGATCTATAAGTGGGCGAGCACCGTGCGATTCGCCCGCAATCGAGCGAGCCACTTGGAACCGCTTTTGGAGCCAACCGAGCTCATGCGGTACCACAAAGTCTGTCTCCGCCTAATGAACTCGATGAATCCTGCGGCAGCGTCTTGGTTAGCCGGCCAGCAGTATATCCCTGCCGCTTTGCGCCGCCGGCCGTTCTAAGCACCAAGCTTTACGACGATCTCGCGACCGGTATCCACTTCATCGCGTAAGCAAGCACGACCACCCCGACCGCGATGGCGAATGCGATCCAGCCGAAGATGGCCGTCACGCCCGCGATGACCGCGATCGGCGCAATGATGGTGGTGCCGATTTCGAACGGGGCGAAGCCGACGTAGGCCACGCCGTACTCGTTGAGCGTGCCGGATTTGAGCTTCGGGTCCACCATCTTCAAAAGCGCGATGCCGGTGGCCACGGCGGCGGTGGCCCAGCCCCAGCCGAACAGGCCGCGCTCGAGCCACTTGTCGCCGAAGAAGGTCGGGCCGGCCCAGAACATCCACACCACGCAGAACAGGGTGCCCAGCACGAAGATGAGCACGAGTGCCTGCCAGTAGCCAGCGAGTGCGGCGGGCACGATGGAGGCGATGCCGAAGGCGATCATGTAGTCCGTGGCGGCGCCGGAGACGGAGTTGATGGTGGAGCTGTCCAGGTAGTTCGGGCGGCCGGCGAGCTTGAGCAGCAGGCGGCCGATAAGCCCGATGACGAACGCCATGGCGAACAGCGGGATGGACACGTTCGGCCACTGGCCCTTGATCACGCTGTTGACCATGTAGGCGATGAGCACGGTGAACACGATGAAGCCGGCGTGCAGCGCCAACGGCTCGATGGACGACGGGTTGGTGGTGGCTTTGCCGATGGAGGGGCGCTCATCTTCGTTGTGGATGTAGCCGGTGCGCAGGTCGTCGGGAAGCGTGCCGGCGAGCTGGGAGGCCTTGCCCTTGCGGATGCCCCAGTTGGCCATGATCACGCCGCCCACGATGGCCACCAGGGTGCCCACGGTGGCGGAGGTGAAGCCGATGGAGGACGCGCCCTCCACGCCGATCTCCTCGAGCGCGGAGCCCACGGCCGCCGCGGTGCCGAAGCCGCCGACGAAGCCGACCGGCAGCATCATGCCGAACCACGGTTCAGTGCCGAACACCGGCGCGAACAGGTACACGCCGAGCAGCACGAACAGGCCCCATTGGCCCATAAACATGGCGGTGGAGTAGCCCCACATGTTGCGGGCGCCGGAGGCGACGGAACCGCCGAGCTCCATCGAGTAGGCCATGGAGGCGAACACCACCGCGATCAGGAGCGTGGTGTACGTGCCCACTTGGTCGGACCAGTGGATGACGCCCAGGACCTCGTCACCGAGCAGCAGGCCGAGCAGACCCGCGGTGATCGGGGCAGGCAGCAGCAGCGCCTGCAGCACCTTCAGCCGGTTGCGCAGGATGTTGCCGACGATGAGCAGGACCGAAATCCAGCCGATGTCCGTGAGCAGCGTATACGGGGTGAATTCCACCACAGCACCTCTTTTCTATCCACTTATCACATTCAAACCGGGTGCAACTTTAGCCCACAGGCGCTAGGTACCCTGTTTTTATGCCTTCCGCCCACTTTGCCGAGATATTGCGCACCCACGGCCAGCAGGTCAGCCACGCGTGGCGCGCCCGCTTCTCCGAGGCGTACCCGCAGGCAGAAATGATGCTGCCACCTGGCGACGAGATGCCGCCGATCCTGCTCCGCACCGCCCTCGCGGTGCTCGAGCGCCCCGCCGATAAGGTGCGCGACGAGCTCAAGGCGTTGGCGCTGGACCTGCGCCGCACCGGGTTCCCGGCCGAGGAGTACCCCAATGCGGTGCACATGCTTATCGACGAAGCCGGGGCCGACGCGCCCGAACTGATCCAGGCGGCGGAGCTCATGCGCGATGCCGCCTCACAGGCCGACTACGCCGGCGTGCCCGCCGCCACCGCCGCGCAGGTGACTAGCGTGGAGCACCGCGGCGGGGTACAGGTCGTGCGCCTAGAGGCCGGCACGCCGGTGCCGTACTCCCCCGGCCAGGTCATTCCCGTGATGTCGCCGAATCGGCCCGGCGAGTGGACCGGCCTGGTCCCCGCGCTGCCGTCCAACCAGCTCGGGCAGCTGGAGTTCCACGTTCCCGACGAGATGCAGTTGCAGCCGGGCGACTGGTTGACGTTGGGGGCGGCGCGGGGCGGGGTGCGCGGGGACGTCGATAGGCAATTGCTTCTGGTTGCCGCCGAGGGTGGGTTCGCGGCGGCGAAGGCGCTGGTGTTCCACTATTTGGAGCAGCCCGATCCGCCGGAGGTGCATCTCGTGGTCGGTGCGGACGAGCCCGAGGGGTTCTACGACACGGCGGCGCTGGACGCGCTTGCCAAGGCGCAGGACTGGCTGGACGTGACGTGGATTGCCGAAACGCGCGTGGGCGCGCCGCTGGAGCAGGTGGTTTCCGGCGCCGGCATGTGGTGGGGCCGCGGGGTGATCGTGTGCGCGAATGAGGAGCGCGCGGTGAGCCTGGCCGCGGCGCTGGAGGTGGCCGGGGCGCGGGACGTGCAGACCGTCGCCCCCGATGCGGCGCCGGAGTGGTTTAGCGCATAGCGCTGTGCTGCCTAATCGCCTCTAGCGGCAGCTGCTTGCGTGCCTCGTCTGCGTCAGTCGGGTCGATCTCCACCACCAGGGTTTCCGGGCCGTAGCCGGCCTCCGCGAGGCGTGTGCCAAACGGGTCCACCACCACCGAATGCCCCGCGCCCGTGGGGCCTGAGGGCTCGCCGGCCTTGGCTTCGAAGTCCGGGCGCGCCTGGTCGGCCGCCGCGATGAACACCCCGGCGTCCAGCGCACGCGCGGCGGTGAGGATGTGCCACTGCCCCACCTTGCCCGGCCCGTCCGCCCAGCTCGTGGGTACCACAACCACCTTTGCGCCGCGTTGGGCAAGCTGTTGGAACTGCTCCGGGAAGCGGATGTCAAAGCAGGTGGCCACCCCCACCGTCACGCCGTCGTGGACGAACGTGACCAGCTCACCACCTGCGCGCACTGTGTCCGACTCCTTGTAGTTGAAGGCGTCGTAAGTGTGGATCTTGTCGTATCCCTTATGCACCCCGCCGCCGGTGATCAGCGCGGTGTTGTAGACGCGGTTGAGTTCCTTGCCGTCCACGGTGTTGGTGTCTGCGGGGCGGAACATGCCGGCGACGATGGTGACGCGGAGCTCGTCGCTAAGCTTTTTCAGCCCTGTGGCGAACGGACCGTCCAGCTCTTCTGCCTGCGTATCCAGCCTCCCCTGCCCGAACGCTTGGCTGGCGGCCTCGGGCAGGACGATCAGCGTTGCGCCTTGGGCGGCGGCGTCGCGGACCTGTGGTTCGATGGCGGCCAAATTTTCCATCTTGTCGCTGCCGGTGGCGATTTGCAATAGCGCGATCTTCATGTGGATAACTCTAGGTGCGCCTCAAGGGAGTTATCCACAGATTTGAAAAGGGGTATTGCGTCGCTTGTTGCGTTCGCGGATGGTTCGTTGCATGACATTTCTTCAATTGACCACAGAGACCGCACGTGCCGCCCGCAGCTGCATCCGCAGCTTCGGCGCCCTTCCCACCGCCCACTTAAGCCCGTCGCGCTCCGCATCCGCGCTCGCAACGTTGCAGGACACGGAGCATTTGCTTGTCGACGACACCACGTCCCGCCTTGACACCCACCTCCACGATGTCGTCGCGTTTGCGTCCGAAGTGGAGCAGGCAGATGCCCGATTCGGCAAGGAGCTAACGCCATGACATACAAACCAGCACTGATCGCATCCGAATTGTTCGCCGCGGCCGCCGCCACCAGATTGGCCGCTGAGAGTACGCGGGAAAGGGCGGAACACGCGCCGTTTTCAGCCGCTGTGATTGCGGATTCCGGGTTCCGCGGCCCCGCGTTCGAGGTCTCTGCGGCCAGGTTTGCGGACTACGGCTCGTCGCTAGGCGCAAGCGCCGAGCGGCTGGAGCAAGCCTCGGTGGCTTTGGTCGCCGCCGCCGCACTGCAGCAGCAGTTTGACGAGGCCGCCGAGTTCATCGGCATGTACTCCCACTCACGTGTCGTGCTGTGGCTCAACGGCATGTCCATGATGCTGGACCTGAGGCTGTCTCGGACCCTGTTGGGCGCATCTGGCAAAGAGCAGGACTACGACCCGCTGTTCGACCACCCGGACGAGTCCTTCGAATCCCTGCACGCCCGGCACGCGCAGACGGTGCCGGCCTCCACGCTGCGCGCGGTGGAGGACGCCGGCGGCGTTCTCCTGGAGGCCGGGCCGACCGCGAGCACGGTGCTCGTCGGCGACGCGGTGGACCCGGCGCGCGTGATCACCATGGTCGCAGGCGCCACCACCGGCAAACCCTCGCAGCTGCCGGGCGAGCTGGAAAAGGCCCGGATGCTGTCGGAGAAAACCGGGGCCGCGGTCGTGGTGTGGCAGGGATACGCCCCTCCCCCGCTGCTCACGGACGCTGCCTCGCCCCACCGCGCCCACGCCGGCGCGGACGACCTCGCCATGTTCCAAGCCGCGCTGGAGGAGCGCTTCCCTGACGCGCAGAAGACCGTGGTGTCCCACAGCTACGGCACGCTTTTGGCCACGAAGGCGGCGCACCAGCACGGGTTGCTCGCGGACGACCTGTGGATCCTGGGCAGCGCTGGCGTGTCTGGCGAGCACGTCTCAAAGCTGACGCTCGCAGGGCCGGAGGCGACGGTGCACGTGGTGGATTCCCCCGAAGACCCGATTCTGCTGCTGCGCTCCGGGCCGACGGCGGCGCTCGGCTCCTCACCGTCGTACATCGGGTGGGGCGGCGAGCGTGTGCTGGGTGTGAGAGGCGACCACACCGACTACTTCACAGACCCCGCGTTCTTGTCTGCTTTGCAACAGCGCGCCGACCCGCCTGCGTAAATGTCGTTACCATGGCGCACGTTGAATGAAACCACCTATAAGGAGAATTAGGTAGACAATGCCCAACTTTGCAGAACAAGTAGTCAAGCGCCTAGAGGATCAAGGCATTAAGCGCATTTACGGCCTGGTGGGCGATTCGCTCAACCCGCTGTCCGACGCCGTGCGTCAAAGCGACATCGAGTGGGTCCACGTGCGCAACGAGGAGGCCGCCGCCTTCGCCGCGGGCGCCGATTCCCTCGCCGCCGATGAGCTCGCCGTGTGCGGCGCCTCTTGCGGCCCGGGTAACACCCACTTCGTGCAGGGCCTGTTTGAGTCCCACCGCAACGGCGCGAAGGTGCTGGCCATCGCGTCCCACATCCCCACCATGGAAATCGGCTCCTCCTTCTTCCAGGAGACCCACCCGGAGCTGCTCTTCCAGGAGTGCTCCTCCTACTGCGAGGTTGTCCACGAGGCGGACCAGGGCATGCGTGTGTTGCACAACGCCCTGCAGAACACCCTCGCTGGCAACGGTGTGTCCGTGATGATCGTGCCTGGCGACGTCTTCGCCGCCGACACCGCCGAGGGCCCGCACACCGCGGACTCCGTGTACGCCACCGGCGCCAACAAGCGCGTCTACCCGGACCCGCACGAGGCTGCCCGCCTAGTGGAGGCGATTAACAAGGCCGACAAGGTCACCCTGTTCTGCGGCTACGGCGCGCGCGACGCACGCGACGAGGTCTTCGCCCTGGCGGAGAAGATCAAGTCCCCCATCGGCCACTCCTTCCGCGGCAAGATGTACTTCGAGTACGACAACCCGTACGACGTCGGCATGTCCGGCCTGCTCGGCTACGGCGCTTGCCTGGACGCGATGGAAGAGTCCGACCTGTTCATCATGGTGGGCACCGACTTCCCGTACACCGACTGGCTGCCGGACGAGAACGTCGCCCAGATCGACATCGACGGCACCCACATCGGCCGCCGCACCAAGGTGGACTACCCGGTCGTCGGCGACGTGAAGAGCGTCATCGAAAACATCCTCCCGCACATCGAGGAGAAGTCCGACCGCAAGTTCCTGGACAAGATGCTCAAGCGCCACTACCAGCTGCTCGAGCACGTGGTGAAGCACTACACCCACAAGGCAGCGGAGTCCAAGAAGCCGATCCACCCGGAGCTCGCCGCATCCGTGCTGGACAAGCTCGCGGACGACGACGCCTACTTCACCGTCGACACCGGCATGTGCAACGTGTGGTCCTCGCGTTACCTCACCCCGAACGGCAAGCGCGACGAGGCTGCATCGTTCCTTCACGGCACCATGGCGAATGCGCTGCCGATGGCGATCGGCGTGCAGGCCGCGTTCCCGGACCGCCAGGTCATCTCCTGGTCCGGCGACGGCGGGCTGGGCATGCTCATGGGCGAGCTGCTCACCATCAAGCTGCACCAGCTGCCGGTGAAGGTGATCTGCTTCAACAACTCCTCGCTGGGCATGGTGAAGCTGGAGATGATGGTGGCCGGCATGCCGTACTTCGGCACCGACCACGAGCAGGCCAACTACGCCGAGATTGCCAAGGGCGTGGGCATTAAGTCCTTCCGCATCGAGGACCCGGACGACCTCGAGCCGGTGCTCAAGGAGGCCCTGGCCTACGACGGCCCAGTGCTCGTGGACATTGTCACCGACCCGGAGGCACTCTCCCTGCCGCCGGGAATCACCTGGGACATGATGAAGGGCTTCACCAAGTCCGGCGCCCGCACCGCCTTCCTCGAGGGCGGCGTCGGCCGCCTGTTCAACCTGGCCAAGTCCAACCTCCGCCACATCGGCGGTGCCGCGGCCATCGAGTTCGGCGGTTAAGTCCGGCTCGGTAGCCTCCTCAATGCGGAAACACATCGGCGTATGTAGTGTTGTGGAGGCTTCAAAAAGCCCCTAGCCCTCCATGGCTAGGAAGCGTTTCGAATTTTCTAAGCACAAACGCCCGCGCTCACGTGTTCATTGCGCGGGCGTTTTGTCATTCGGTGTCCGACTTCCACTGCCGGTATCCCAGAGCCCGCCGGATCAGCGCCGACCACCCGACGACCTGCAGCACAATGGACGCCGCACCAAATGTGGCGTTGAGCCAAAACTGATCCTCGTACGGAAACCCGGTCAGCCCCAGCACCAGGCCGGCGACGTACGCGACGCCCAGGTAGCCGGCATCAACGATGAAATCGTTCACCCGGCGGTTCTGCAGCGGAAGCCCGATGAGCAGCGCCGAGGCAAGCATCCCCAGCAGGGGGACGACAACGTAGCCGCCGAATACCGCCACGCCTGGAAACGCGACACACAAAATGGCGATCAGCAGAGACTCGGGGATGCGAAAACCCCACGGTCGCGTGTCCTTGAGCAGCGGCGGTTCGCTGACACCTGCCATCATGCGGCCGAGTATACGAGCCTCCGCGTCACTTCCTCTTCCACGCCAGGAGCGCAATTCCGCGCCGCAGCGCCGCGGAAACCCCGGTCAAAATTATGGCTGCGGCGACGTACGGCATGATGGCCGGCAGCGCGCCGTACGGATTGTCGCTTTTGGCCAAAATTACTGCGACGATAACGCCCACCACGACGTAGGCGGCATCTCCCCAAAACTTGTTTACCGGCTGGCGCTGCAGCGGAATGCCCAGCACCATGCACATCAGCAAAACACCCAGAAACATCGGGGCGATGAAAAACAGTGCAAACCCAAAACCGGCGCTGATTTCACTGTTCGCGTCCTCAACCACCATCCACGCGAACGCCGCAACCAGCAGGATGACTTCCGGGAAACGGAACCGCCACGGACCGGTCTCTTTGAGCAGCGGCGGGGCGCCAGCCTGAGTCGTCATGCGGCCGAGTTTAAGACTCCGACGGCTACCGCGCGCTGCGCCGGCGGCGTCGAGAAGCAGCTGGCTCCCACATGATCATCGCTGAAGATGGAAATTCAGTAACCCCGGCGATGTGCTTTCGCAGGGATCGTTCCGGGGCTTTCAGTGGGAGAGTATACAGGGGACCTCCTCGACCCCCTCGCGCGACGTCTTAGGCTTGACCATTCTGGTGGCCACCCCGGCGCCAAAGAACATTGGTTGTTTTGTGCCGATCGCTACGTAACAGATTGGATACGAATGATTCCTCAATCGCGCGTCAGATAACTGGCCGCCTTACCATTGCGGCGAATTTGTCGTAATTGCTGTACCTGATAGGAGACCGACAATTAATTTCTCGATGCAGGAATTTCTCGTCTATGCGATCCTGGCTTTCATCGTAATTGCGGTGATTTGGTGGGTAGTCAAAATTCTGAATGGTTTCGCCAACGGGTACCGATCGGTGAATAAAGCGGATTTGCGTACTGATACCGAAAAGCAAATGGACAGGATGTAGGGGGAGCTTGCTAAGCGAAAAAGGGCGAGGAACTATTGAAGTCCTCGCCCCTTTTTGCGATTTTCTAAGGCTTGATTTCTACGCAGACGTAGTTACTCCACTGTCCTTAAACCTTTACGCGACTGCGCCGGCGGATCTCCCCGGCTAAGCCGTTCGGTGGGGTTGTTCGACCACTCCTGCGTCCAGACAATCACGCGTTGATGGGCTCCGAGCGCACCGCCCGTAAGGAGAACTACCTACCGCGCGGAGCGCCGGCGGCGTCGAGAAGCAGCTGGCTCCCACGTGACCACCGCTGTGGAGCGGGGGACGTGCACGAGCTCGCCGCCCCGGCGCCCACCGGACTGCAGCTTCTGGCGCAGCTCCTCGTTGTGTCCGCGCTGGGTTTCCAGCTCGTCCTGGAGGTCCTCGATCTGTTGGGACAGCTCGATGATCGTCTTAATGCCGGCGAGGTTGACGCCCTCCTCCTGGGAGAGGTGCTGGATGCGGCGCAGCATGGAGATGTCGCGGCGCGAGTAGCGGCGGCCGCCGCCCTTGGTGCGCATCGGCGTGACCAGGCCGAGCCGGTCGTAGGTGCGCAGGGTCTGCGCGTGCATGCCGGTGAGCTCGGCGGCAACGGAGATGACAAAGTACTCCTGTTTTTCATCCATTGTCTACACCTCCTTCCTGGGCTAGAGCCCGGCCCACCCGGCGCGCGGGTCGAAGCCGGAGTCCTTCTCAGCCTGGGCGTAGGCGCGCAGCGCGGAGGTGGCGGACGGATCCAGGTCCTTGGGCACCTTCACCTCGACGGTTACCATCAGGTCGCCGGCGCCGGAGCGCTTCGGGATGCCTCGGCCCTTCACGCGCAGAGTGCGCCCATTCGGGGTGCCTGCCGGGACCTTCACCTTCACTGGGTTGTCCAGGGTGGGCACCGTGATGGTTGCGCCGAGGGCGACCTCGGAGAACGCGACCGGGACGGTGACTTCTAGGTCGTCGCCGGAGCGGGTGAACACCTCGTCGCCTCGCACGTGCACGGTGACAAACAGGTCGCCGGCGGGCGTGCCGTTCGGGCCTGCCTCACCTTGGCCTGCCAGGCGCACCTTCTGCCCGTCGATCACGCCGGCGGGGATGCGCACGGTGATCGAGCGGGTGCGCCGCACGGTGCCGGTGCCGCCGCAGGTGGTGCAGGGGTCCTCGATGATCTCGCCGGTGCCGCCACAGTTCGTGCAGGGACGCGCCATGCCGAACGCGCCGGAGTTCTCGCGGATGAAGCCGGAACCGGAACACGTCTGGCAGGTATGCGTCTTGCCGTCCTTGGAGCCGGAGCCGTGGCAAGTGGTGCACGGCGCCTCGCCGGTGAGCTCGACCGGGATGGTCGTGCCCTTGGCTGCTTCGCGGAAGTCGAGGGTTATTTCCGTTTCGACGTCGGCCCCCCGCGACGGCCGAGCGTTCCTGCCAGCACCGCCGCGGCCGCCAAAGAAGCCACCGAAGATATCACCAAGGCCGCTGTCTCCAGCTTGTCCACCAGCGGCTGATCCGAAGATGTCGGAGAGGTCGAATTCCGCTTCCGTGCCGCGAAACCCGCCCGGAAAGCCGGACCCTCCTCCCCGCCCGAACCGGCCGAAGCCGCCCGAGCTGATCATGGATTTCAGCTGGTCGTATTCCTTGCGCTTCTGCTCGTCGCCGATAACGTCGTACGCCTCGGCCACCCGCTTGAACTTCTCCTCCGCCTTCTTGTCGCCGGGGTTGGAATCGGGGTGGTTTTCGCGTGCGAGCTTGCGGTATGCCTTCTTAATGTCGGCAGCGCTTGCCGACGAGCTCACGCCCAAGTCGCCGTAATAATCCTTATCTGCCCATTCTTGCTGCATAGCCATCTCGCACCCTCCTTTCCTCTACAAAGAGTATTGAGTCTGTCTCGCTAAAGTTTGTTCACTAATTTATCTAAGTACAAAGGCCGGGGACGAGGCCGCGTGGGTCTCCGCGCTACCTCATTCCCCGGCCCTGGCATCCGAGCGTGTTGGTTACTCGGTGGTGTCGGCTTCTGGCTCGCCGGCCGGCTCGGCGGGATCGGCTGGATCCGCAATGATCACCATGGCGTTTCGCACCAGGCGGTCCCCGATCATGTAGCCCTTGCGCAGCACCGTGCCCACGGCCTTGGTGTCGCCCTGGGACAGGTCCTGCACTGCCTCGTGGATCTCCGGGTTGAACGCATCGCCCTCGGCGCCGAACTCCTTGATGCCCTGGCCGGCAACGATCGTGCGGAACTTGTCGGCAAACGCCTTCAGCGGGCCCTGCTCCAAGTCGCCGTGCTGCTCGGCCAGATCCAGGTCGTCCAGAAGCGGCAGCAGCTGGGTGGCGAACTTCGCCTTCGCAGTGTTGGCCAGCTCGCCGCGCTCACGCTCGGTGCGGCGGCGGTAGTTGGCGTACTCCGCGCTGACTCGCTGGAGCGACTCGGTGCGCTCCGCCAGCTGCAGCTCGATGTCGCTGACTGCGCCATCCCCGTCCACATCCGGGTCGATCTCGTTCTCCGCGATCTTCGCGGCGTCCTCGAGCTCGGCGTCCGCGGCTAAGAGGGGGTCTTCGTCCGTGGCAAGCGCCTCGGACTCAGCGGCCTCGTCGGCGAGCGTTTCCGCCTGGTCGGGGGACACGTACTCGGGGTCCGTGGCCTCCGGAGCGCCCGGGTTGTCCGGCATCTGCTCATTGTGCGGGTTCGTCATCAGAGGTCGCCTCCTTTCTCGGTTGCTGGGCCGGGTCTACTTGTTGTCGGAATCGGTTGCGTCGTCGTCCTCGACAACCTCGGCGTCGACCACGTTGTCGTCGCCTGCTGCGGCGTCAGCCTGGGTTGCGCCTTCGTTCGCCTGAGACTCGTAGAGCGCGGTGCCCATTGCCTGGGACTCGGTGGTCAGCTTCTCCACGGCGGACTTGATGGCATCCAGGTCCTCGCCCTTGAGCGCCTCATCCACAGCGTCAGCGGCCTCGGTGACTCGGCCCTTGATGTCCTCCGGCAGCTTCTCGCCGTTTTCATCCATGAACTTGCGGGTCTGGTAGGCCATGGTCTCCGCGTTGTTGCGGGTCTCCTGCTCCTCGCGGCGCTTCTTGTCTTCGTCGGCGTGAGCCTCGGCGTCCTTGATCATGCGATCGATCTCTTCGTCGGACAGACCGGAGCCGTCCTGGATCTTGATCGTGTTCTCCTTGCCGGTGGCCTTGTCCTTCGCGGACACGGACACGATGCCGTTGGCGTCGATGTCGAAGGTGACCTCGATCTGCGGCACACCGCGCGGAGCCGGTGCGATGCCTGCCAGCTCGAAGGAGCCGAGCAGCTTGTTCGCGGAAGCGATCTCGCGCTCGCCCTGGAAGACCTGGATCTGCACGGACGGCTGGTTGTCCTCAGCCGTGGTAAAGGTCTCCGAACGCTTCGTCGGGATGGTGGTGTTGCGCTCGATGAGCTTGGTCATCACGCCGCCCTTGGTCTCGATGCCGAGGGAAAGCGGAGTGACGTCGAGAAGCAGCACGTCCTTGACGTCGCCGCGCAGCACGCCGGCCTGCAGAGCAGCACCCAGCGCCACAACCTCGTCCGGGTTGACGGACTTGTTCGGCTCCTTGCCGGTCAGTTCCTTGACCAGCTCGGACACGGCCGGCATGCGGGTGGAGCCGCCGACCAGGACCACGTGGTCGATGTCGCCGACAGACATGCCGGCGTCCTTGACCACCTGGTTGAACGGGCTCTTGGTGCGGTCCAGCAGGTCGGAGGTGATCTTCTGGAACTCGGTGCGGGTCAGCGTCTCATCCAGGAACAGCGGGTTCTTCTCGGAGTCCACGGTGATGTACGGCAGGTTGATGGAGGCCTGCTGTGCGGACGACAGCTCAATCTTGGCCTTCTCCGCAGCCTCGCGCAGACGCTGCATCGCCATCTTGTCCTTGGACAGGTCAACGCCGTTCTGAGACTTGAACTTGTCCACGAGCCACTCGACGATGCGGTTGTCCCAGTCGTCGCCGCCGAGCTCGTTGTCGCCGGCGGTAGCCAGCACCTCGACGACACCGTCGCCGATCTCCAGCAGGGACACGTCGAAGGTGCCGCCGCCAAGGTCGAAGACCAAGATGGTCTCTTCCTTCTCGTTCTTGTCAAGGCCGTACGCCAGGGCAGCCGCGGTCGGCTCGTTCACAATGCGCAGCACATCGAGGCCCGCGATCTGGCCGGCCTCCTTGGTGGCCTGGCGCTGAGCGTCCTCGAAGTACGCCGGGACGGTAATAACAGCCTCGGTGACCTCCTCACCGAGGTACGCCTCAGCGTCGCGCTTCAGCTTCTGCAGGGTGCGGGCGGAGATCTCCTGCGGGGTGTACTTCTTGTCGTCGATCTCCACGGTCCAGTCCTCGCCCATGTGGCGCTTGACGGAGCGGATGGTGCGGTCGACGTTGGTCACAGCCTGGTTCTTCGCGGACTGGCCAACCAGGACCTCGCCGTTCTTCGCGAAAGCGACGACGGACGGGGTGGTGCGGGAGCCCTCCGCGTTAGCGATCACAACCGGCTCGCCGCCCTCGAGGACGGAGACGACCGAGTTCGTGGTGCCAAGGTCAATACCAACTGCACGTGCCATAAGAGTTATTCCTCCTGTTGAGAAGTGGTTTATCAGTAAGTTGATGTGCTCCGACTCAACTTGACGGCCACCACTATAACACCGGCGGCGACGTTCTTGAGTCTGTCGCACTCATAGGTAACAACGGCACGTGCGGCAAAGTTGTTCCCACTCGACGCAACTTTCTTTGTTCCTGCAGTTCAATGCCAAGAAAAAGCCTCCGGCTGCGTGGGCAACCGGAGGCGTAAACGTCGAGAAGCAACTGCTTAGAACAGGCCAGTCTCCTGCTCGGAGTAGGAGACCAGGAGGTTCTTGGTCTGCTGGTAGTGGTCCAGCATCATCAGGTGCGTCTCGCGGCCGATGCCGGACTGCTTGTAGCCGCCGAACGCCGCGTGCGCCGGGTAGGTGTGGTACTGGTTCACCCACACGCGACCAGCCTGAATGGCGCGGCCAGCCTTGTACGCCGTGGTGCCGGAGCGCGCCCACACGCCCGCGCCCAGGCCGTAAATGGTGTCGTTGGCGATGGAGATGGCCTCGTCGAAATCCTTGAAGGTGGTCACGGACATCACCGGGCCGAAGATCTCCTCCTGGAAGATGCGCATGTCGTTGGTGCCCTTGAAGACGGTCGGCTCGATGTAGAGGCCGTTTTCCAGGCCGTCGATTGTGTTCACGCCGCCGCCGGTGAGCACCTCCGCGCCCTCCTGGGGGCCGAGCTCCAGGTAGGACTGGATCTTGTTCATCTGCTCGGTGGAGGCCTGCGCGCCCATCATGGTGTCGGTGTCCAGCGGGTTGCCCGTCTTGATCTGCTTGACGCGCTGCACGCCGAGCTCCAGGAACTCGTCTGCGATGGACTCGTGCACCAGCGCGCGCGACGGGCAGGTGCACACCTCGCCCTGGTTCAGCGCGAACATGGCGAAGCCTTCGACGGCCTTCTTCTTGAAGTCGTCGTCCTTTTCAAAGATGTCCTCGAAGAACAGCGCCGGGGACTTGCCGCCGAGCTCGAGCGTGACCGGGATGATCTTGTCCGCCGCGGCCTTGTTGATGATCTTGCCCACCTCGGTCGAGCCGGTGAAGGCGATCTTGGCGATGCGGTCGGAGCCGGACAGCGCCGCACCCGCCTCGTCGCCCATGCCGTTGACGATGTTCAGCACGCCCGCCGGGATGAGGTCGCCGACCAAATCCATCAGGTACAGGATCGACGCCGGGGTCTGCTCCGCCGGCTTGAGCACGATCGCGTTGCCCGCAGCCAGCGCCGGGGCGAGCTTCCATGCGGCCATGAGCAGCGGGAAGTTCCACGGGATGATCTGGCCGACCACGCCGAGCGGCTCGTTGAAGTGGTACGCGACGGTGTCCTCGTCGATCTGGCTCAGGCGGCCCTCCTGCGCGCGCAGCGCACCCGCGTAGTAGCGGAAGTGGTCGATGGCCAGCGGGATGTCGGCGGCGAGCGTCTCGCGCACCGCCTTGCCGTTCTCCCAGGTTTCCGCCACGGCGAGCTCCTCGAGGTGCTCCTCCATGCGGTCCGCGATCTTCAGCAGCACCATCGCGCGCTCCGCCGGGGAGGTCTTGCCCCAGGCGGGCGCGGCCTTATGCGCGGCGTCGAGCGCGAGGTTGATGTCGGCTTCCTTACCGCGCGCGACCTGGCAGAACACCTCGCCAGTGACGGGGGTGATGTTGTCGAAGTACTCGCCGTCCACCGGGGCGACCCAGTCGCCGCCGATGTAGTTGTCGTAGCGCTCGCGGTACTTCACGTTCGAGCCTTCAGTTCCAGGGTTCGGGTAGACGGTCATGTCCAGGCCTTTCTTACATCGAGTATTGTTTGTGGTTCACGCTACACTTTTATTGCCGTGTGGTCTAGGACATTTTGCCTATCGACGTCCCTCCGGCTCCCCACACATATGCATCAACCAGCATCTCTGGCACAATGACCGCGTGACTAAACACGAAAACAACGACTACGTCGGCGCACTCGACACCGCCGTCGACGATGTCCGGATGCTGCCCACTCCGGCAGACGCGGCCCAGGAGCTCTCCAAGGAGCCCGTAGACCGCGGCGACATCATCGCCTCCGACGGCCGCACCGCCGCCGCATGGGCGCTGCGCTTCATCATCATCGTCGCCGCCACCGCGATCCTGCTCTACCTGCTCAAATGGGTCTGGATGGGCCTGCTTCCCATCCTGCTCGCCCTGATCCTGGCCACCGTGCTGTGGCCGCCGGTGCGCTGGATGCGAAACCACAAGATCCCCGCCGCCCTCGCCGTGTTCATCACGCTGATCGGCACCTTCGGCATCCTCGGCGGCATCATCGCCGCAATGGCGCCAACCGTGAAGTCGCAAGGCACCGAACTCGGCCACCAGGCGGAACAGGGCATCAACCAGATCATCGCCTGGCTGAAGGAACAGAACTTCACCTTCCTCGAGCCGGAACGCATCCAGCAGGCCGTGGACCAGGCCACCGCGTTTGTGAAGGGCCAGGCGTCGAACATCGCCTCCGGGGTGTTCTCCGGCATCGGCGCGATTACGTCGGTAGGCACGACGCTCGCGTTGACACTCGTGCTGCTGTTCTTCTTCCTCAAAGACGGCGACCGCTTCCTGCCGTGGGTCCGCAAGTACACCGGCGTGCGCGCCGGCTGGCACCTCACCGAGGTGTGCATGCGCTCCTGGAACACCCTGTCCGGCTTCATCCGCACCCAGGCCATCGTGTCCTTGGTGGACGCCATCTTCATCGGCCTGGGCCTGATCTTCCTGGGCGTGCCGCTGTGGCCGGTGCTGGCTGTGGTGACCTTCTTCGCCGGCTTCATCCCCATCGTCGGTGCGATCTCCGCAGGCGCACTGGCTGTGATCATCGCGCTGGTGTCCAACGGGTTCATGAACGCCGTGTTCGTGCTGATCCTCATCATCGCCGTGCAGCAGCTGGAGGGCAACGTTCTCTCCCCGATCCTGCAGTCCCAGGCCATGGGCCTGCACGCCGCCGTGGTCCTGCTCGCCGTGGCCGTGGGCGGCACCCTGTTCGGCATCGTCGGCGCGTTCCTCGCCGTGCCGGTCGCCGCCGTCGCCGCGGTGTGGCTGCGCTACTGGGCGGAGATGGTCTCGCTGCGCTCCGGTGAAATCACCGCAGACGAGATAGCCATGGCCACGCAACAGACCCAAACCATGGACTCGAAGTCTTCCTTCCTCGCCGTGCGCGACCACATGATGAGCATGGCGAAGCGCGAGAAGTCCAACACCAAGGTCCCCGTCAAGGAAGGCCTCGGCTCCACCCGCGTGCCGCTTGGCGACGCCGAGGGAGAGCCCGACGTCCCGGGCCGCACCCACGCCATCAACGACGAAGAATAGGTACGGTGGGCGCCGCACTTACTCATCGACGAAAGGACGTAAACCATGGCCGACCTCAACGGCAAGAACATCGCGATCATCGCCACCAACGGCTTTGAGGATTCGGAGCTGACCTCCCCGAAGGAGGCCGTAGAGTCCGCCGGTGCGACCACCAAGGTCGTCTCCACCGAGACCGGTGAGATCGAGGGCAAGAAGGGCGCGAAGGTAGCTGTCGACGCCAAGACTGCCGACGCCTCCGTCGACGAGTTCGACGCGCTTATCCTGCCCGGCGGCACCATTAACGCCGACACCATCCGCACCGACGCCGACGCCGTCGCCCTGGTCAAGGCGTTCAAGGATGCCGGCAAGCCGATCGGTGTGATCTGCCACGGCGGCTGGATCCTTGCCGATGCCGACCTGCTCAAGGGCGTCAAGCTCACCTCCGTAGCCAACGTCAAGACCGACCTGGCCAACGCCGGCGCCAACTGGGTCGACGAGGAAGTTGTGGTCGACTCCGGCTTCATCTCCTCTCGCACCCCGGACGACCTGCCGGCGTTCAACGCCACGATCGTGGAGGAGTTCGCGAAGTAGGGCCCTGTTCCCTCCGCCCGCTGGGTTTGCCCCGGCGGGCGTTTTCTTTGCCTGATGTGGGAGTTGGCTTCAGCGCGGACCGATTCTCCGGTTCAGTGCTGTCGAAAGTTCGAATCGTCTAGCAACCTCAGCGAAACGCTAGACGATTAGGCCAATACCGGCAATCGTTTTCAACATCACCTGGGGAAACACCACCCGGCTTGGCTGATCGTCTAGCAGCGTTGGGTGGGCTACTAGACGATCCGTGTTATGTCTATGGACATTTTGGACGCGGAGTCTGGTCACTTATTGGACATGGAGTCTGGTGACTTATTGGACACGGAGTCCAATGGCTTTTTGGACACCCTCCTAGTGGTGGTCTTAT